>NZ_JBITCU010000003.1:117786-196516 GCF_044453545.1 Streptomyces sp. NPDC051664
TCTCTCGGGGTGTTTTTTTTTGGTTTTTGGTTTGTTCCCCTTGTTTTCTGTGTTTTTCTTTATTTACTAACACCCCCCCCCCCCCAAACCACCCACCCCCCCCCCCCCCCCCCCCCCCCCCCCCCCCCCGCTTCCTGTCTGTGCAGGGCTTGTTTGCGCAGGTCAACTACGGCCGCTGCCAAGAGCCTTGCGGGCGGCTCCCGGCGGCAGCGCGGGACGTTCCGCCGGTGCCTGCTCGACACGGAGTGCCAGCGCGGGGCACCGGCGCACAGCGCGCTGCGCACGCCCCCGCAGATGTACCGGAACCGCGGCGTCCGCGAGCGCGGGATAGCCGTCGGGGCCCAGCCTGATCAGCTCCGGGACGATGTCCGCGCAGAGCCCGTGGCCCTTGCAGAGCGTCCAGTCCACCGCCAGCTTCTCGCCGCTCGGAATGGACTCCTCCAGGTCCTGGTAGCCGGGCGCGGGCAGGGGCAGGACCCCGACCGTCTCCCGGCCGCAGCCGCCGTCCAGGACGTGTGCGGCCAGATCGTCCGTGAACGCGGACAGGGTCGAGGTCAGGAAGCGGGCTGAGCCGTCCGGATGTTTGCAGGCTCCCCGGCCCTTCACCGCCTGCGTCACCTCGCGCAGCGCCTCCAGGGCTGCGGGACCGCCGCCGTTCAGCAAGTCGGACAGTCCGCCGGCCGCGGCCGGCAGCCCCAGTTTGCAGGGGCCGCACTGGCCCGCGGTCTCGGCGGCCAGCCAGTTCGCGATCCGCAGCGACTCGCCGAGCGGGCAGGTCTCGGGCCCGATCGGCAGGATCGCGCCCGCGCCCAGCGCGCCGCCCGCCGCCGCCAGGGAAGCCCGGGAGACGACGGCGTCGTGC
The DNA here is from genome assembly GCF_044453545.1 of Streptomyces sp. NPDC051664. Lineage (NCBI taxonomy): Bacteria > Bacillati > Actinomycetota > Actinomycetes > Kitasatosporales > Streptomycetaceae > Streptomyces > Streptomyces sp. NPDC051664. Next base: position 118,649 of record NZ_JBITCU010000003.1, read on the forward strand.
GTGGCCATCGCGTCGATCCAGTTGCCGTGGTAGCCGCCGGTCAGCACGCCCTGGGGCAGCGGCGGCGCGCCGGCGAGCTGGAGTACGTACCGCAGGGGCACGCCGGTGGGCACCTCGATGACCATCGGGCGCGAGACGGCACCGGAGAGGGTGAGCAGCACCGTGCCGGGCTCGTCGGGCAGTCCGGTGTGCCCGTAGCGGCGGGCGCCGATCCGGGCGGCGACGGCGAGCTGCGCGTATGTCTCGGCGTTCGACAGCAGGGTCGGCGCCCCGCCGACACCCGACTCGGCCGCCCGCTCGCGACGGCCCGGCGGCAGCGCGGGGCCACCGCCCGCCGCCCTGATGACCGCGGATGCCTCGCCGGAGACCATCCGCTCGGGGGTGCGCACCACCCGGGCGCGCAGCTGCTGTCCGCGCCGGTCGGACAGGCCACGCTCGGCGAGAGCGTCGCGTATGGAGATCTCCGTGGAGTTACGGGTGACCGCGACGATCAGCGTGCGGGCGCCGAGCGCCTCCGCCGCCAGCAGGGCACCGTCCAGGATCAGGTGCGGTGCACGGTTCAGCAGGACGGTGTCCTTGCGGCAGGCCGGCTCGCCCTCGCTGCCGTTGATCACGACGACGGGGCGTACCCCGCGCCGGATGGATGCCTTGGCGACGGCCCGCAGCTTCTTCCCGAAGGGGAAGCCCGCACCGCCGCGGCCACGCAGCGAGATGGTTTCGGCCAGTTCGGCCAGGCGCTCTCCGGTCATCGGTTCGAGCGGTCCGTGCACCTTCAGATGCATGGCGAGGTCGAGCCGCTCCACCAGGTCGAACCCGGTGGTCAGCTGAGGTAGGCCGACGACACGGACTTCGGGCACGTCGGGGAGGGGGAGGTTCACGGTCGGTCTCCTGCGGGTGCCTGCCAGGGTTCTCCGGCAGGGGGCGGATAGAACGGCCCCGGCTGCGGTGCGGTCTCGTCGACGGCGGGCAGCGGGCCGGTCGGCACATCGGTTGCGTACGGGTCGTACGGGTGCTCCTGAGCGGGCTCGTACGGGGGACGGAACGTCTGGGTCTGTGCCTGGGCCGGTGGTGCGGGTGAGGGAGCGGGCCAACGGCCGGCCGGTTGCTGGGGGCCGGGCCCGGGGACCGGGACCGCGTTCTCGGCGGCCCGCGAGACGGCACGATAGGCGGCGGAGATTCCGGGGTCGGGGCCTGTACGGGTGGGTCCGGTGCCCCCGACGGGTCCGGTGCCGGGGCTCGTGGCCAGACGGTCGGAGTAGCGGGGCGGAGCCTCGTACGAAGTCTCGTACGGGGCCTCGTACAGCGGTGGGGCGGGTGCGGAGAGTGGCGTGCGCGGGCGGTCGAAAGACGACGGCAGCGGGGTGCCTCGCAGCTCCCGCCCGAGCTCGTCGCGACCCGGCTCGTCCCGGCCGAGCCCGCCGTAGGCGCGTTCCCGGCCCAGGTCCTCCCGCCCCAGGTCCTCCCGCCCGAGCGGAAGTACGCGCTCCGCGCCGGGCAGCGGGGCCTCGCGGAGAGCCGGATCCGGTTCGGAGAGGAGGGCGTCCGGCTTGATCAGAGCGGCGATCAGTCCGATGATCCGGCGTTTCGTCGGCGGCGGCAGCAGCCGCAGGCACAGGGCGGCGGCCACAGCGACCAGACAGAGGCTGTACATCACGACGACCCAGGTCGCGGGCGGCCTGCCCGCGTACAGACCGTGGATCAGCGCCGCACACCAGGCCGGATAGGACAGTGCGTGCAGCGCGCGCCAGCGGCCCGCTATGCGGCCCGGGGTGGCGAAGGCGCTGCGCAGCGCGCCGGTTGCGGCGGCGACGACCATCAGCAGCCCGGCCAGCGAGCCGAAGCCGATCAGCCCGGCGGTGCCACGCATGCCGAGGCCGAAGGGTATGAGGGCGCCGAGCAGCGCCACATGCCCGAGCGCGACCTTCACGGTGACATGCAGGAGCAGGAAGCCGAGCGAGGCGGCGGCAGCGGCCCGGTGGATGCCCTGGCCGAGCAGGCGCTGCCGTGAGGACAGGAACAGCCGGTCCGTGGCGATAAGGCCCCAGGCCACCGCTGCGGTGAGCGAGACCAGTGACAGCACACCGGTGGTGAAATCGAGTGCGGCGCGCAAGTCGTCGCTCCCTGCGACGGCGAGCAGAGGGATGAGAACCAGCACGGCGACGGTGAGCCCGCCCTGTACCGAGCGGTTCGGTCCGGCGCTCAAGGTGGGGGATGAGCGGATCTTGCGATGAGGGTTCATTGGGGCAACTCCGAATTGTTCGGCAAAGCGGTCCCGTTGCGGCATGCTAAGTCGCTCCATACCGGCCAGTACGGGGTTTGAGCGGTTGCCCCAGTAGAGGGCGGTACGCGGAGTAACCCCCGCTTCCCGGACGTTCCGCCGCTGCCTCACGGAGGCCCGGCAGGGGTCTTCCGGACGATCCGCTGTCGCTTCCTGGGGCTCCTCCCGGGGCCTTCCTCGGGCTTTCTGGGTGCCCTGCCGTCCGTCGTTGTCCACGGAGCGGCCGTGTCCGGCTGCGCTCCGGGCCTGTGCGGTACCCTGACGCCATGCGTGCCGTACGCCTTCTGCTTAGCGAGCCGCGCTGATCAGTCCCGACCGGTGTGAATGCCTGGTTGGAATCGGCGCGGCGTCCCCTCCTGTGCGAGGGGCTTTTTCGTTTCCGTAAGCGCTGGCAGATGACGATCGATGGAGCTTTGAGGATCATGAGCGAGACGAATTCCGCAGCCGAGACGGCTGCGCCGCACCGCTATACGGCGGCAATGGCCGCCGACATCGAGGCACGCTGGCAGGACTTCTGGGACGCCCACGGCACGTACGAGGCGCCGAACCCGACCGGTGATCTGGCGGACAATCCGGAACTGGCCGCCAAGCCGAAGAAGTTCATCATGGACATGTTCCCGTACCCCTCCGGTGCGGGCCTGCACGTCGGTCACCCGCTGGGCTACATCGCCACCGATGTCTTCGCCCGTCACCAGCGCATGACCGGGCACAACGTGCTGCACACCCTGGGCTTCGACGCCTTCGGTCTGCCGGCGGAGCAGTACGCCGTACAGACGGGTACGCACCCGCGCGCCTCCACCGAGGCCAACATGGAGAACATGAAGTCCCAGCTGCGCCGGCTGGGACTGGGCCACGACAAGCGCCGCTCGTTCGCGACGATCGAGGCGGACTACTACAAGTGGACCCAGTGGATCTTCCTGCAGATCTTCAACTCCTGGTACGACACCGAGGCGGACCGGGCCCGGCCGATCGCCGACCTGGTCGCGCAGTTCGAGAACGGTGAGCGCCCGACCCCGGACGGCCGTGACTGGAGCACCCTGAGCGCCGTCGAGCGCGCCGAGGTCCTGGGTCAGTACCGCCTGGCGTACGCCTCCGACGCGCCCGTCAACTGGTCGCCGGGGCTGGGCACCGTACTGGCCAACGAAGAGGTGACGGCCGACGGCCGTTCCGAGCGCGGCAACTTCCCCGTCTTCAAGGCCAAGCTGCGCCAGTGGAACATGCGCATCACCGCCTACGCCGACCGGCTGCTGAACGACCTGGACGGGCTGGACTGGCCCGAGGCGATCAAGCTGCAGCAGCGCAACTGGATCGGGCGTTCCGAAGGGGCGCGTGTCGACTTCCCGGTCGACGGCGCGGGGGACATCACCGTCTTCACCACCCGCCAGGACACCCTGTTCGGCGCCACCTACATGGTTCTGGCGCCCGAGCACGACCTGGTGGAGCGGATCATTCCGGCCGCCTGGCCCGAGGGCACCCACCCGGTGTGGACCGGCGGACACGCGTCCCCGGCCGAGGCCGTCACCGCCTACCGCAAGCAGGCCGCCGCCAAGTCCGACGTGGAGCGGCAGGCCGAGGCCAAGGACAAGACCGGCGTCTTCACCGGCGCGTACGCGACCAACCCGGTCAGCGGCGAAAAGGTGCCCGTCTTCATCGCCGACTACGTCCTGATGGGCTACGGCACCGGCGCGATCATGGCCGTCCCGGCGCACGACGCGCGCGACTTCGCCTTCGCGCGCGCCTTCGAGCTGCCGATGCGCTGTGTCGTCGAGCCGTCGGACGACCGTGGCACGGACCCCTCCACCTGGGACGACGCATTCGCCTCGTACGAAGCGAAGCTGGTCAACTCCGCGAGCGACGAGATCTCGCTGGACGGCCTGGGTGTCGTCGAGGCCAAGGCGAAGATCACCGCATGGCTGCAGGCGAAGGGCCTGGGCGAGGGAACCGTCAACTTCCGGCTGCGCGACTGGCTGTTCAGCCGTCAGCGCTACTGGGGCGAGCCCTTCCCGATCGTGTACGACGAGGACGGCATCGCCCACTCGCTGCCCGAGTCGATGCTGCCGCTGGAGCTGCCGGAGGTCGACGACTACTCGCCGCGCACCTTCGATCCGGACGACGCCGACACCCAGCCCGAGACCCCGCTGTCGCGGAACGCCGACTGGGTCAACGTCACGCTGGACCTGGGCGACGGCCCGAAGAAGTACCGCCGCGAGACCAACACCATGCCCAACTGGGCAGGTTCCTGCTGGTACGAGCTGCGCTACCTGGACCCGAACAACGACCGGCAGCTGGTCGACCCGGCGATCGAGCAGTACTGGATGGGTCCGCGCGAGGGCCGGCCGACCGGTGGCGTCGACCTGTACGTGGGCGGCGCCGAACACGCCGTACTGCACCTGCTGTACGCACGGTTCTGGTCCAAGGTCCTGCACGACCTGGGGTACATCTCCTCGGCTGAGCCGTTCCACAAGCTGTACAACCAGGGCATGATCCAGGCGTTCGTCTACCGGGACAGCCGCGGCATCGCCGTTCCGGCGGTCGAGGTCGAGGAGCGCGACGGCGCGTTCTACCACCAGGGCGAGAAGGTCAGCCGCGTCCTGGGCAAGATGGGCAAGTCCCTGAAGAACGCGGTCACGCCCGACGAGATCTGCGCCGAGTACGGGGCGGACACGCTGCGTCTGTACGAGATGGCGATGGGCCCCCTGGACGTGTCGCGGCCGTGGGACACCCGTGCCGTCGTGGGTCAGTACCGGCTGCTGCAGCGGCTGTGGCGCAACGTCGTCGACGAGGAGACCGGTGAGGTCACCGTCGTGGACACCGAGCCCGGCGAGGACACGCTGCGCGCGCTGCACAAGGCCATCGACGGCGTCGGCCAGGACATGGCCGGGATGCGCTTCAACACCGCCATCGCCAAGGTCACCGAGCTGAACAACCACCTGACCAAGGTGGGCGGCCCGCTGTCGCGGTCCGTCGCCGAGCGGCTGGTGCTGCTGGTCGCGCCGCTGGCGCCGCACATCGCCGAGGAGCTGTGGCGCCGGCTGGGCTACACCGATTCCGTCGTGCACCAGGACTTCCCGGTCGCCGACCCGGCGTATGTCGTGGACGAGACCGTGACCTGCGTGGTGCAGGTCAAGGGCAAGGTCAAGGCACGGCTGGAGATCTCTCCGTCGATCACGGACGAGGAGCTGGAGGCGCTGGCCCTGGCCGACCCGGCAGTGGTCACGGCGCTGGACGGGGCCGGGATCCGCAAGGTGATCGTGCGGGCGCCGAAGCTGGTCAACATCGTTCCTGCGTGACGGTCTCCGGCTAGCCGCCGATCGGCTCACGACGGTGTGAGGGCTTTCCCTTACGGGCAGGTTGGGGGTTCCGAAGGAACCCTCGGCCTGCCCGTTCCGTTTACGGTGGAGGGGCCGGTGGTCGGCAGCCGAATCGACATCCAAGGGGCGTCATGGAAGCCGTGATCCTGATTTTGGGGCTGCTCTTCGTCGCGTTCATGGCCCTGGGCATCTATGTGAGCGTCAAGGTCATCGGCGCGGCGAAGCGTGGCGTGGACCGCACGATCACGCAGGCGCGCCGCACGGTCGAGGAGACCACGCTGCGGGCGAAGAGCTTCGGCCAGGTGGGAGTGGCCGGAGAGCTGGCACAGCTACGGCTCTCGCTGCGGACGTCGATGCGGGCCACCCAGGAGGCGTTGCAGGCGGGCGTCGCCGAGGACACCTCGCTGTCGGAGTCGCTGGGACTGTTCCAGCGACTCAGCGTGCACGGACGGGAGCTCGACGACGAGCTGAAGAGGCTGGAGCGCGAGCCCGACCGGGCGACGGTCGCGTCGCTGCTGCCGGGCCTGAAGCAGCGCACGGAGCGGATCACGCACTCGGCGGAGTCGCTGCGGTGGGCCGCACGCGACCGGGCGCGGCAGTTCGCCGACGACGATCTGGCGGCGCTGAACACGCAGATCGATGTGGAGGCGGGGGCGCTGCGGCACTGGACGGTGGAGGAGCCTTCGGCCGGTGCCGGTGCCGGTGCCGGCGGTGAAGGTGGGCGTGGGGGCGACCGGGCGCGGGGTGCGCAGGCCGGCGAGGACGGTCCGGAGGCGCTCACGACTCGGGACCCCAGGGCGCAGACCGGTTACCCCTGGCAGAAGGCCGTGCGGCCCGAGACGACCAATTGAGCAGTGCGGGCGGGCCGAAGGCCCGGGCTCGAACCGATGTGATCGGTCGTGGCAGGATGCGGTTCGAAGCGATCGGAAGTGATCACTCGGTCGGGGTCGGACTGCCGAGACAGCGCCCCGGCAGGTAACCTCCCGCTCATGTCCCGCCATGTCGCGATCGTCACCGATTCCACGGCCTACCTGCCGCCCCAGGCGATGGAGCGGCATGGCATCACCGCAGTGCCGCTGACCGTTGTACTCGGCGATCAGGCGTTGGAGGAGGGCACCGAGATCTCGGCCCGCTCCCTCGCGCTGGCGCTCCAGAAGCGGCGCCCCGTGACGACATCCCGGCCCAGTCCCGAGGTCTTCGCCGCCGCGTACCGGGCTGCGGCCGAAGCCGGCGCCGTCGGCATCGTCTCGCTGCACCTCTCGGCCGAATTCTCGGGCACGTATGACGCCGCGCTGCTCGCCGCGAAGGATGCTCCGGTGCCGGTACGCGTGGTGGACACCGGCATGGTCGCCATGGCCCTGGGGTTCTGCGCCCTGGCTGCGGCCGAGGCGGTGGAGGCGGGCGGCAGCCTGGACGAGGCGGTCGTGGCCGCCGAGAAGCGGGCCGCGGGCACCTCCGCCTACTTCTACGTCGACACGCTGGACTATCTGCGCCGCGGGGGACGCATCGGCGCGGCCCAGGCCCTGCTGGGGTCGGCGCTCGCGGTGAAGCCCCTGCTCCAGTTGGACGGTGGCCGGATCGAGCTGCTGGAGAAGGTGCGGACGGCCTCGAAGGCGATCGCGCGGCTGGAGGAGATCGTCGCCGAGCGGGCGGGCACCGGCCGGGTGGACATCGCCGTGCACCACCTGGCGGCGTCCGAGCGGGCCGAGCGGCTGGCCGAGAGGTTGCGCGTGCGTGTTCCGGGGCTCGTCGATCTGCATGTCAGCGAGGTCGGCGCGGTGATCGGCGCGCACACCGGTCCCGGTCTGCTCGGAGCAGTGGTTTCGCCTCGCTGATTGCCCTCGTGAGGGTGAGGGAGTTATCCACAACCGGTCGGTTTTCCACCGGAATTGAGCCTCCTCGGCGGGTTCGGGCGAATGTGCCTAGCGTCGTGAGGCATGGCTCCCCGATCAGATCGTGCACATCGAGCACACCGTGCAACCAGTGGAAATGGACCAGGCCGCGCTGCGGCGTCGGACGTGCGCGCCCGGCGCGGGTCCGGTACGGGCCCCGGACACGGTCCTGGGTCCGGCTCCGGACCCGGACCCGGACCCGGACCCGGGCTACGACGGTTGTCACGTGGGCGTGCCGACGGGGTCGCGGCGGCTTCGCGGCATCGCGCGGACGCACTCATGGCCGGTGCGTACGGGGGGCGCGTCGCCCAGCCGGTAGTGGGCCTTGCGCCGCCTCCGGTACCGCAGCCGGCTCCGGCAGAGGAGAACGCACGGGCCGTGACGACGGCTCCGGCCGCGCCAGGGCGGTGGGAGCGGCTGGTTCCGGCGGTGCGGGAGCGGCTCCCGATGTGGTTGCAGCCCAGGTGCGGTCTGGAGCCGAGAACCCTCGCCGCGCTCGCCGTCGTCCTGGTCGCTGCCGTGGTCTTCGCCGTCGTCCACTTCTGGTCCGCACGCCCGGGGTCCGTCCGCGCCCCCGATCCGGTCAGCGAGGGCGCGCATGCCCCGGAATCGGACCCGCGCATGGATCGGGGCGTGGATCGGGCCGGCACCCCCGATCCGTCACCCGGACCGCCGCCCACCGGCGGACCGGGCGGACGGATCGTCGTCGATGTGAGCGGCAAGGTGCGCCGGCCGGGCATCTACCCCTTACCGTCCGGTGCGCGGGTCGCCGACGCGCTGCGGGCGGCGGGCGGAGTCCGGACCGGCGTTGATCTCACCGGGCTCAACCGGGCGCGGGTGCTCATGGACGGGGAGCAGGTCGTGGTGGGCGCGCCACCCGGACCGCAGGCCTTCGGCGCCACAGCAGGAGCTGCCGCGGGAGGGGTCGCAGCGGGCGCCGGTGCGGGCCCCACGACCGGGCCGGTCAGCCTCAACAGCGCGACGGTGGAACAGCTGGACACCCTGCCCGGGGTCGGCCCCGTTCTCGCCCAGCACATCGTCGACTACCGCACGCAGCACGGCGGCTTCCGGTCCGTAGGTGAACTCCGTGAGGTCAATGGGATCGGCGACCGCCGGTTCGCCGACCTCCAACCGATGGTGCAGCCATGAGCCGCCCGGAGGACCCGCGACCGGAAGGCCGTCCGGATGTCCACCCGGACACCCATCAGGACGTCCATACGGTGTCGGGCCGGCGGCTGGGTGTCTCGGACCCGCGGCAGGAGGGCCCGGTCGATCTGCGGCTCGTCCCGCCTGCGCTGGCGACCTGGGCAGCCGCGGCCCTCGCTGTGGGGGCGCCGGGGCGCTGGACGGCCGTGGGGACAGTGGTCTGTCTTGTCGCAGGCCTGGTGCTCCTGGGGGTGTCACGGGCATCGGCGGCCCGGGCCACGAGCGCCCGGCAGACCGGCGAGGGGGACGCTCGGGACGGCGGGCGGAGCGCCGTACGCAGGCGGCGACTGCACGCCACCGCGGCCGCCGCCGCTCTGCTGTGCGCGGCGGCCGGGGCGACGGCCGCCGGGCTGCACAGCGCGTACCTGCGGCAGCAGCCGGTTCACGGTCTCGCGCAGCGCTTCGCGAAAGTCGAGGCGGAGGTGACCGTCACGTCCGACGCACGGCAGACCCGGACCCAGGTCCGCGGTGACCACAGCACCCCGGTCGCCTTTCTTCTGGACGCCGAGATCACCCGGCTGACGGCGCCCGACGGTGCCGTCACCCGGCTCCGTGTCCCGGTGCTGGTGATCGTGTCCCCCGACCATTCGGCGGCGCAGTGGCAGCGGCTGCTGCCCTCCACGCGGCTGCGCCTGAGCGGCCGCCTCTCGCCGCCTCTGCACAGCGGGGAGCGCAACGCCGCCGTCCTGCGGCCGGACGGCAACGGCCCGCCCCGCGTCATCGGGCCTCCCACCCTTCTCCAGCGCGTGGCGGGTGCTCTGCGCACCGGGCTGCGCACGGCGACCGAGGGGCTGGAGCCCGATGCGCGTGCGCTGTTGCCGGGGCTGGTCGTCGGTGACACCTCACGGGTCACCCCCGAACTGCACGATGTGTTCCAGACAGCGGATCTCACGCACCTGATGGCGGTCTCCGGCGCCAATCTGGCGATTCTGCTCGTGCTGCTCATCGGGCCACCCGGCACCGCGCTTCAGGTCGAACGCCGTGGTCTGGCACCTCGGTTGGGTCTGTCGCTGCGGATGACCGCGCTGCTCGGCGGGGGACTCACTCTCGCCTTCGTCCTTGTCTGCCGGCCGGAGCCGAGTGTGCTGCGGGCCGCCGCCTGCGGCCTGATCACGCTGCTGGCCATCGGCACGGGGCGCCGCCGATCGCTGATTCCCGCACTGGCGGCCGCCGTTCTGCTTCTCGTGCTGTACGACCCGTGGCTGGCCCGTAGTTATGGCTTCGTGCTCTCCGTCCTGGCCACCGGGGCACTGCTCACCGTCGCGCCGCTATGGAGTGCCGCGCTGCGGCGGCGCCGGGTGCCGCCCCGGCTGGCGGAGGCGCTGGGTGCCGCTGCCGCGGCGCAGGCGGTGTGCGCGCCGGTTGTCGTGGTGCTCGCCTCGAGGGTCAGCCTGGTGGCGATTCCGTGCAATCTGCTGGCCGAGTTCGCGGTGGCGCCGGCCACCGTCCTCGGGTTCGCCGCGCTCGCCCTGGCGCCGGTGGCCATGCCGGTGGCCCAGCTGCTCGCCAGGATCGCGGGGTGGCCGGCCGGGTGGATCGCCTCCGTGGCCCGCACCGGAGCGGCCCTCCCCGGGGCGGAGGTCGACTGGCCCGACGGCTGGCAGGGAGCCTTGCTCCTTGCTGTCCTCACGGCGCTCGCGGTGCTGTCCGCCCGCCGCATCGCGCGCCACCCCTGGGTGTGTTCGGCCGCGGCGCTGCTGCTGATCCTCGCGGTGCTGCGACCGGTGCCGCTGACCAGGGTGCTGACGGGATGGCCACCGCCGGACTGGGTGTTCGCGATGTGCGACGTGGGCCAGGGGGATGCCATGGTGCTGGCGGCGGGGGCCGGCGAAGGCGTGGTCATCGACACGGGGCCCGATCCCCGGCTCGCCGACCGATGCCTGCACGACCTGGGCGTCACCCGGGTGCCACTGCTGCTGCTCACGCATTTCCACGCGGACCATGTCCGGGGCCTGCCCGGCGTGTTGCGGGGCAGAGCGGTGGGCGCGATCCAGACGACGAGCCTGGACGAACCGCCGGACCAGGCCGCGTTCGTACGCGGAACGGCCGCCGCTGCACGGGTCCCTCTGATGCGGGCGGCCCCGGGGGAGCGGCGCCGCATCGGTCCGCTCGACTGGCGGGTCCTGTGGCCCGTCGGCGGTGTCGCAGCAGCCCCTGAACCGGAGGAGCCGAACGACGCCAGTGTCACGCTGTTCGTCCGGACCGGCGGACTGACCTTGCTGCTCCTCGGAGATCTCGAACCACCCGCCCAGCAGGGGTTGTTGCGCCAGTACCCGGCGCTGCCGCGGGTGGACGTCCTCAAGGTGGCCCATCACGGCTCCGCCCACCAGGACCCCGCGTTGCTGCGCGGTGCTCACCCGCGACTCGCGCTGGTGAGCGTGGGCAAGGACAACCCGTACGGGCACCCGGCGGCCCGTACCGTCGAGGCGCTCAGGGCCGGGGGAGCTGTGGTGCTGCGCACGGACCTGGACGGCGCGATCGCGGTGACGGGTTCCGGGCCGGGGCTGCGGGCGGTCGGACGCTCATGACTGCTGTCAGGACGACCGCACCTGCCTCAGACCAGCCACTTGCCGTCGGCCATCAGCTCGCGCCCGGTCAGTTCGTTCTCCTCCCGCCATGCTCTGACGGCGTACGGCGTACGGCGTGAAGCGGAGGTACACCCAGGGCGTGCGGCCACGCAGGTCCCAGTCGAGTTTCGTCGCGAAGGCGTCGCCCGATTCCGGGGAGAGTTCCGCGCCCTCCACGACCTCGGCGGTCGCGTCGATGAGCACCACATCGCGGGTGTGGCCCAGGCTGATCCTGGCCTGCCCGGTCGGAGTCACATTGTGCGCGGTCGGATTGGTGCGCCGGGTGGCCATCAGGAGCGTCCCCCGGTCCCACACGAACGACAGCGGCACCAGCGTCGGCACGCCGTCCGCCGAAGCGGTCGCCACCCAGGCGTCGTTGTCCTTCTCCAGGCGGTTGAGCACATCCTGCTTGCGCTGTTCCCGGCTGCGCGCCGGCTCCGCATTCGTCATGCTCCGTACGCTAGCGAGTGCGCGCAACCGTGCACCTCGGTCGGTGGTCCTAGGACCACCGGATCATGGTGCAGGGCGGCGCACCGGGACAGACTGTGGCCATGGACCCGCAATCGCCGCAGACCGTCGACGCCTATCTGGACCGCATCGGCGCCGTCCGTCCCGCGCGCACCGACGCAGCTGCCCTGCGCGATCTGCAGGTGCGGCACCTCACGACCGTGCCCTTCGAGAATCTGTCGATCCATCTCGGCGAAGACATCGTGCTGGAGGAGAAGGCGCTCCTGGACAAGGTGGTGGGCGCCCGGCGGGGTGGCTTCTGCTACGAACTGTGCGGCGCCTTCGCGGCCCTGCTGCGGGCCCTCGGCTTCGGCGTCACTCTGCTCCAGGCCCGCGTCTACGGGGACGGCGGACAACTCGGAATTCCGTACGACCATCTCGTGCTGCGCGTCGAGACCGACGATGGCACCGGACCCTGGCTCGCCGATGTCGGCTTCGGTGACCACGCCCATTTTCCGCTCGCGTTCGACGACCGTACGGACCAGGAGGACCCGCGGGGTACGTACCGGATCCGGGAGACGCCCGACGCCTCGGACTGTGCCGGGGCCGGGGATCTCGATGTGCTGCGTGACGGGGTGCCCCAGTACCGCCTCGATCCGCGGCCGCGGGCTCTTGCGGACTTCCGGGCCGGTGCCTGGTACCACTGCTCCTCGCCCGATTCGCACTTCACCCGGTCCCTGGTCTGCTCCCGGCTCACCGGCATGGGCAGGGTCACCCTCAGCGGGCGCACCCTCATCACGACGGTGGGTGGCGAGCGACATGAAGTTCCGCTGACCACCGACGCCGAGGTGCTTGCCGCCTACCGTGAGCACTTCGGGCTGCGGCTCGACCGGCTGCCCACGGTTCGCAGGGCGGGCATCCAAGGACCGAACGGCTGACGCACACAAGCGGAACGTTCAATTCGGACCTTCGGTAACACCTCCTCCCAAGCCCTGTCCAGACCCTCCGTTTGCCTCGAACGCCTCAAGGGTGATCGAATGCATGCTCGTCGGCGGGCCGCTGCTCCGACAACGACGTCCAGCCGTCAGGCCCCATGGTGAATCTCCCCCGGGGGTACTGAAGATGCTCGGCCGTTGGCTGGGAAGCAAGAAGGCGACGCACGCGGCGGGCGGCAGCCCGCTCGCCGGACTCGTTGTGCCGCGCACTGCGGGAGTGCTGAGCTGCCGTGTGCTCGATCCGGTCAACGTGGCTGTGCAGCGGGCCGAGTTCGTGGTCACGGACAGCGCGGGCCGCAAGGTCGTCGGCGGCGAGACGGACCCGTACGGGAACGTCCTCGCCACCGTCCCGGCGGGCGAATACCGACTGGCCGTCACGGCGGAGGGCTTCACTCCGTTCCATGGTTCGGCCACTGTCAGCGAGAGCGGCCACGCAGGCCTCGGCGACGTGATGCTCCAGGTCTCCGCACCCCCGCAGCTGCCCGCCCCCGGTGACTGGGAGATCGAGCCGGACCACACGCAGATCGGGTTCACCGCCCGTCACATCGGACTGGCCCGTATCCACGGCCGGTTCAACACGTTCGCCGGTGCGGTACGGATCGCCGACCGCATGGAGGACTCCGCCATGCACGTCATCATCGATGCCGCGTCGATCGACACGAACGTCCAGATGCGCGACGACCATCTGCGCTCCAGCGACTTCCTCGACGTCGGGCGCTACCCGACGCTCGAGTTCTACAGCGACCGTTTCGTCCACCGGGGCGGCAGCCGCTGGGGCGTCAGCGGCGCGCTGACCCTGCACGGCGTCAGCCGTACGGTGACGCTGGACACCCAGTACCTCGGCCTGGGCAACGGCCTCGAGGGCGAGACCCGGGCGGCGTGCCGGGCCACCACCGAGCTGCACCGTGAGGACTTCACGCTGACCTGGCAGACCATGCTGGCCCGAGGTATCGCCGTCGTCGGGCCCAGCATCGCCATCGACATGGACATCCAGATCGTCCCCAAGAGCTGAGCCCGGGGAGGCCTGCGGGCGGGGTGCCGCCGCTAAGGCGCTTCCAGCCATCCCTCGTACTCCGCCGCGAACGCGTCGAGCACCGCGGAGTCCAGCCGGCCGGCCGGGTCCTCGACGACCACCAGCCACTGGGCGTCCTCGGCGTCGTCCTCGCCGGCCAGTGCGTCGCGTACGAGCTGGGGCTCCTCGGCGACACCGAAACGGTCGGCGAGCTCTCCGGCCACCTCCTCCGCCGTATCGCGGTCGGGCAGCACCAGTACATGTCTTACATCGCTCACCTGCCCATTCTCCGGTACGGCGACGGGCGCGGGGACGGGCGGTCGAGCCGTGCTGTCAGCGGGGCGTGGGATGCTGGACGGCGATGGCCACCAGAAGGAATCCCACCGACGATCCGCTCGCCCCTCTCACGCTCGCCGTGGGCCAGGAGGACCTCCTCCTCGACCGTGCGGTGCAGCAGGTGGTGGCGGCGGCCCGGGCGTCCGACGCCGACACGGACGTCCGCGACCTCACCTCCGACCAGCTCCAGCCGGGCACCCTTGCCGAGCTGACGAGCCCTTCGCTCTTCGCCGAGCGCAAAGTGGTGATCGTGCGCAATGCGCAGGATCTCTCCGCCGACACGGTGAAGGACGTCAAGGCGTACCTCGGTGCGCCGGTCGAGGAGATCACGCTCGTGCTGCTCCACGCGGGCGGCGCGAAGGGCAAGGCGCTGCTGGACGCGGCGCGCAAGGCGGGTGCGCGGGAGGTCGCCTGCCCGAAGACGACCAAGCCCGCCGAGCGGCTGTCGTTCGTTCGGGCGGAGTTCCGGGCGCTGGGGCGTTCCGCGAGCCCCGAGGCCTGCCAGGCGCTCGTCGACTCCATCGGCAGCGATCTGCGGGAGCTGGCGAGTGCGGTGTCGCAGCTGGTCGCGGATGTCGAGGGCACGATCGACGAGGCGGTGGTCGGGCGCTACTACACCGGTCGTGCGGAGGCGTCCAGCTTCACCGTTGCCGACCGGGCGGTGGAGGGGCGGGCGGCGGAGGCGCTGGAGGCGTTGCGCTGGTCGCTGTCGACCGGGGTGGCGCCCGTGCTGATCACCAGTGCGCTCGCGCAGGGCGTACGGGCCATCGGCAAGCTGTCCTCGGCACGCGGGGGGCGTCCTGCGGATCTTGCGCGTGAGCTGGGGATGCCGCCGTGGAAGATCGACCGGGTGCGGCAGCAGATGCGGGGGTGGACGCCGGACGGGGTGGCGGTGGCGCTGCGGGCGGTCGCGGATGCGGACGCGGGGGTGAAGGGTGGCGGGGACGACCCCGAGTACGCCCTTGAGAAGGCCGTCGTTGCTGTTGCGCGGGCGGCGCGGAGCGGCCGGTGACCCGTGGGACGGCGAGGTGGGTGCCGGTCGTGACCGACTGAGCGCGAGCGGGTATGCCGAAGGCCCCGGTTCGTCGCCCTGGGGAGGGTGGCGGGCCGGGGCCTCGGTTTTTGCTTGGTGCGCCGCACCCGCGTGGCGAACGCAGGTTCGGTGTGCGGCGCGGGGGCCGGGCAGGGGCGGGAGAGAGGGCCCGCTGGTCCGTTCCGGCAGTTACATCAGAAAGCTCAGCCCTGGAGGGCGGCAACCTTGGAGGCCAGCGCCGACTTCTTGTTGGCGGCGGCGTTCTTGTGGATGACGCCCTTCGAGACAGCCTTGTCGAGTGCGCGCGAAGCGTCGCGAACGGCCGTGGTGGCCTTCTCGACGTCGCCCGCTGCGGCAGCCTCACGGGCCTTGCGGATCGCGGTCTTGAGCGAGGACTTGACGGCCTTGTTGCGCAGGCGCGCCTTCTCGTTCGTCTTGTTCCGCTTGATCTGGGACTTGATGTTCGCCACGAAAGAGCCTTTTCAGGTTCGTTGGATCTTCGATGTGCGCCCCGCCGCCCGTAGGAGCCACGAGGCACAGCTGTCCACGGTACCAGCCGCGCTCCGACCGGCCCAAACCGGTCTCTGCCCCGCAGCCGTGGGACGATGGAAGCTACGTATCGATCCGACCGACCCGACATCGACCCGAGACACGGCGTTCGGCGTCTCAAGAATCAGGACCCTGCGTGCCCGCGACTCCTACCAACGTGCCCGAGCCGAGCCGTACCGACCCGGCGCTGATCCGCAATTTCTGCATCATCGCTCACATCGACCACGGCAAGTCGACCCTTGCCGACCGGATGCTCCAGCTGACGGGCGTGGTCGACCAGCGGCAGATGCGCGCTCAGTACCTCGACCGGATGGACATCGAGCGCGAGCGCGGCATCACCATCAAGTCCCAGGCGGTCCGTCTGCCGTGGGCGCCCACCATGGGCGAGGGCGAGGGCAGCACCCACATCCTCAACATGATCGACACCCCGGGCCACGTGGACTTCACGTACGAGGTCTCCCGCTCGCTCGCCGCCTGCGAGGGCACGGTCCTGCTGGTCGACGCCGCGCAGGGCATCGAGGCCCAGACGCTGGCCAACCTCTACCTGGCGATGGAGAACGACCTCACCATCGTTCCGGTGCTCAACAAGATCGACCTGCCGGCCGCGCAGCCCGAGAAGTTCTCCGAGGAGCTGGCCAACCTCATCGGCTGCCAGCCCGAGGACGTCCTCAAGGTCTCCGCGAAGACCGGTGTCGGCGTGGACGCCCTGCTGAACCGGGTGGTCAAGGACGTCCCGGCGCCGATCGGCAAGGCCGATGCCCCGGCCCGCGCGATGATCTTCGACTCGGTCTACGACTCGTACCGTGGCGTCGTCACGTACGTCCGTGTCGTCGACGGTCAGCTCAACAAGCGCGAGCGCATCAAGATGATGTCCACCGGCGCCACCCACGAGCTGCTGGAGATCGGTGTCTCCTCCCCGGAGATGACCCCGGCCGACGGCCTCGGTGTGGGCGAAGTGGGCTACATCATCACCGGTGTGAAGGACGTCCGGCAGTCCAAGGTCGGTGACACGATCACCTCCCTGAGCAAGGGTGCGACCGAGGCGCTGGGCGGTTACAAGGACCCCAAGCCGATGGTGTTCTCGGGTCTGTATCCGCTGGACGGCTCCGACTACCCGGACCTGCGCGAGGCCCTCGACAAGCTCCAGCTCAACGACGCCGCCCTGGTGTACGAGCCGGAGACCTCCGCGGCCCTCGGCTTCGGCTTCCGTGTCGGCTTCCTGGGGCTGCTGCACCTCGACGTGATCCGCGAGCGCCTGGAGCGCGAGTTCGGTCTGGAGCTCATCGCCACCGCCCCCAACGTGGTCTACCGCGTCGAGATGGAGGACGGCAGCGAGCACATCGTCACCAACCCGAGCGAGTTCCCCGAAGGCAAGATCGACAAGGTGCACGAGCCGGTCGTACGTGCCACTGTCCTCGCCCCCAGCGAGTTCATCGGCGCGATCATGGAGCTCTGCCAGAACCGGCGCGGCACCCTGCTCGGCATGGACTACCTCTCCGAGGACCGGGTCGAGATCCGGTACACCCTGCCCCTCGCCGAGATCGTCTTCGACTTCTTCGACCAGCTGAAGTCCAAGACCCGCGGCTACGCCTCGCTCGACTACGAGCCCACCGGCGAGCAGTCCGCCCAGCTCGTCAAGGTCGACATCCTGCTGCACGGCGACAAGGTCGACGCGTTCTCCGCGGTCACGCACAAGGACAAGGCGTACGCGTACGGCGTGCGGCTCGTCGCCAAGCTGCGCGAGCTCATCCCGCGGCAGAACTTCGAGGTGCCGATCCAGGCGGCCATCGGCTCCCGGGTCATCGCCCGTGAGACCGTCCGCGCCATCCGCAAGGACGTTCTCGCCAAGTGCTACGGCGGTGACATCTCCCGTAAGCGGAAGCTGCTGGAGAAGCAGAAGGAAGGCAAGAAGCGGATGAAGATGGTCGGCAATGTGGAGGTGCCGCAGGAGGCCTTCATCGCCGTGCTGTCCACCGACGAGTCGGGCGGGGAGAGCAAGGGCAAGAAGTAGTTCCCGTCGGATTTCCGCTTCTGTCCCGGCTTGAGCCACGCTGCCCCTACTCGGCGGTAGCCCCAACGGACCCCTGCGTCGCAGCACCCTGCGGCGTGGGGGTCCGTTTGTTATGAAGCGGCGTCCGATTGCCTCTTACGCGGCGGACGCGCGCGCTCTACCCTGATCACGGCTCGTAGTTACTCGCGAGTTAAACAAGCGGAATCACGCACGCAGGATCAGCACGCAGACGGACGCACGTAAGCAGGAACAAGCAGCAGCACGCAGCAACCAAACAACCGGTCGTGAAGCACTGCCGCAGGCCCGGAGGATGTCGTGAGCGACACACAGACCATGATCGAGAACCGACCGCCCTCCGTGGCGACCCTCTTCATCGACCGCGTTGCGGCCACTCCGGACGGGGAGGCCTACCGCTACCCGGTCCCCTCGGCCACCGGACAGGGCGCCGACGAATGGAAGTCGCTGAGCTGGGCACAGGCCGCGGAGCGCGTGTACGCGATCGCCGCAGGGCTCATCGGTCTGGGGGTGGCGCCGGAGGAGCGGGTCGCGCTCTCCTCCGCCACCCGCGTCGAGTGGATCCTCGCCGACCTCGGCGTGATGTGCGCCGGCGCCGCGACCACCACGATCTACCCGTCGACGAACGCCGAGGAGTCGTCGTTCATCCTCGCCGACTCCGAGAGCCGGGTGCTGATCGCCGAGGATGCCGGCCAGCTGGCCAAGGCCCGCGAGAGCCGCGCCGACCTGCCGAACCTCACCCACGTCGTCGTCATCGACCCGGATGGCGTCGAGCCCGACGCGGCCGACCCCGAAGGCTGGGTGCTCTCGCTGGCCGATCTGGAGGCCCGCGGCACCGAGCTCCTGGCGAAGAACCCGGGTGCGGTCAAGGAGCGGGTCGACGCGATCACCGCCGAACAGCTGGCCACCCTGATCTACACCTCGGGCACCACCGGCCGCCCCAAGGGCGTACGGCTGCCGCACGACAACTGGTCGTACATGGCCAAGGCCACCGTGGCGACCGGCCTGATCACCAAGGACGACGTCCAGTATCTCTGGCTGCCGCTCGCGCACGTCTTCGGAAAGGTCCTCACCTCGGGCCAGATCGAGGTCGGCCATGTCACCGCCGTCGACGGCCGGATCGACAAGATCATCGAGAATCTGCCGGTGGTCCAGCCGACGTACATGGCCGCCGTGCCCCGTATCTTCGAGAAGGTCTACAACGGGGTCGCGTCCAAGGCGCGGGCCGGTGGCGGCGCCAAGTACAAGATCTTCCAGTGGGCGGCCGGGGTCGCCCGCGAGTACGCGAAGGTGTCCCAGGACAACTTCCGGCGCACCGGCACGGCCTCCGTCCCGTTCGGCCTCGGCGCCAAGCACAAGGTCGCCGACGCGCTCGTCTTCGCCAAGATCCGTGAGGCCTTCGGTGGCCGGCTCCGCGCCTGTGTCTCCGGCTCCGCGGCGCTCGCCCCCGACATCGGCTACTTCTTCGCAGGTGCCGGCATCCACATCCTGGAGGGCTACGGACTCACCGAGTCCAGCGCCGCCTCCTTCGTCAACCCGGGCGAGGCCTACCGCACCGGCACGGTCGGCAAGCCGCTCCCCGGCACCGAGGTACGGATCGCCGACGACGGCGAGATCATGCTGCGCGGCCCCGGCATCATGCAGGGCTACCACCGGCAGCCGGAGAAGACCACCGAGGTGCTGGAGGCCGACGGCTGGCTGCACAGCGGTGACATCGGCGAGCTGTCCGCGGACGGCTACCTGCGGATCACCGACCGCAAGAAGGACCTGATCAAGACGTCGGGCGGCAAGTACGTCGCTCCGGCGGAGGTCGAGGGACAGTTCAAGGCGGTGTGCCCGTTCGTCTCCAACATCCTGGTGCACGGCGCGGACCGTAACTACTGCACCGCCCTGATCGCCCTCGACGAGCCGACCATCCTCGGCTGGGCCGCCGAGAACGGCCTGGAAGGCAGGACGTACGCCGAAGTGGTGGCGTCCCCGAAGGCCGTGGAGCTCATCGACGGCTATGTGAAGCGGCTCAACGGCGGGCTGCAGCGCTGGCAGACCATCAAGCAGTTCCGGCTGCTGCCGCGCGACCTCGATGTCGAGCACGGCGAGCTGACGCCGAGCCTCAAGCTCAAGAGGCCGGTCGTCGAGCGCGAGTACAAGGGCCTCATCGACGAGATGTACGTGGGCGCCCGCGAGGCGTAGGCACGGCCCGTGGTGCGGACGAGGGCGGACCGCCCCGTCCGCACCGCTGTTCCTGATGCCCGTTCCTGCTCGTCGTTCCTGTGTCTTCTCCTCCCACTTCGGTAACTAGGTGCTTCTGGGGAGGGTCGGTCTGTCACTCTGTCCGTGTCGTCAGCGGCACACGGCGCCACACAGGCCGTGCGAGAACAGGTCAGGAGCGGCGCCATGGGGCCCATTCCCTTGCAGCGGGACACCGTTCAGCGTCCCGGTAACCACGTCGGGCGGGCGAACGCGCAGCCGGCCGCACGGACGAGCCTGCCGGGGAATCTCCTCGCCCCGGCCGCCGCGCGCCGGTTCGTCCGGGCAGCCCTCGCCGAGTGGACCGGGCTCGGGCTGCCCGCGGCGGTGGGCTTCAGCGACCGGCTGGCCGACGACGCGGTGATCGTCGCCGATGAGCTCGTCACCAACGCCGTCGTGCATGCCGGAACCACCGTCGAGCTGCTGTTCCGGCTGGAGGAGGCGGCCGAGGACGAGGCCGCAGCCCTGGTGCTGGAGGTCGCCGACCACCACCCCGCCCGTTCCGTACGCAACGAACGCCCCGACCCGGTGCCCGCGGCGGACCCGGACGACCCGGCCGAGGTCGGGCGCGGGCTGCAGATCGTCGCCGCACTCGCCGAGCGCTGGGGCATCACGTACCGCACCGGCCTGAAGACCGTCTGGGCCCGGCTGCCCGTCGACGACTGGACCGCGTTGCCCGAGGCGGCTGCCGGGCCGGAACTCCGGAGCGGGCTGCGCACCGCCGAACTGCTCGCCCCCACCGCCCGGCGCGCTCTGCGCGACGACGCGGACTGGGCGGGCCGCGGTGCGCTCTCATTCCTCGCCGAGGCCTCCGACCTGCTCGCCGGCCAGCTCGACGAGGACATCGTGGCGGCGCTCGCCGGGCAGTTACTTGTGCCCAGACTCGCCGACTGGTGCGCGATCTGGCTGGAGCCGGAGCACGGCGGGCCCGCGGCCGTCCCCCGGCTCGCGAGCGTCTGGCACCGTGACGAGGCCGAGACCGGGCAGCTGCGCACCGTGTTGGAGCAGGACCCGATCCGGCTGCCGGAGCGGGTGGGCACCGGGCCCGTCTCCATGCCGTGGCCCGGCGCCGACGAGGACGGGGCAGCCCCAGGCGCCGACGAGCGCTCCAGTGGCCGCGCAGGGGCCGCGCTCGCCTATCGGATAACCGCCGGCGGCCGCACGCTCGGAGCCGTACTCCTGGGACGGGAGGGCATCGCCCGCGTCCCCGACGGGGTGACCGCGCTGATCGAGGACTTCGTACGCCGCGTCGGCCTCGCCGTCGGCGCCGCCCGCGCCTACACCCGACAGGCCACCATCAGCCGCATCCTGCAGCGCGGACTGCTGCCCAGCAAGGTCGCCGACATCCCCGGAGTCACCAGCTCACTGGTGTACGAACCCAGTGACGACGGCGTCGTCGGTGGTGACTTCTACGACATCTTCGCGTGCCCCGGCGACCGCTGGTGCTTCATCCTCGGCGATGTGCAGGGCAGCGGTCCCGAGGCCGCCGTCGTCACCGGCCTGGCCCGCCCCTGGCTGCGGCTGCTGGCCCGGGAGGGCTTCCGCGTCGGCGAGGTGCTGGACCGGCTCAACCGGCTGCTCCTCGACGACGCGATGGAGACCGCCGAGGCCGCCGCCCTCATGGTCGCTGCGGCGGGCGGGCAGCACCTGGCGGAGGGCGGCCAGCATCTGCGGGAGGACGGCCAGCAGCTGCCGGACGGCGGGCAGCCCCGGTTCCTCTCCCTGCTGTACGGGGAGATGGTGCCGCTGCCCGGCGGCGGCGTGCGTTGCACGCTGGCCAGTGCGGGCCATCCGCTGCCGCTGCTGCTGCGCCCGGACGGCACCGTGCGGCCCGCTGCCGAGCCACAGGTGCTGCTCGGGGTCGTCGAGGACGTCGCGTACGAGAGCCAGAGCTTCGACCTGGCGCCGGGCGACAGCCTGTTGTGCGTCACGGACGGCGTGACGGAGCGGCGCTCCGGGCCGCTGATGTTCGACGACGGGGACGGTCTGGCCCAGGCACTGGCGGGCTGCGCCGGGCTGACCGCGGAAGGGATCGCGGACCGGATCAAACGGGCCGTCCACGAGTTCGCCGAGCGGCCGCCGGACGACGATCTGGCGCTGGTCGTGCTGCAGGCCCAGTGAGCGTGGGCCGGGAACGGCCGGCGGCGAGTGACAATGGACGGTATGCCTTCCGTACTGCCCGATGGTGAACCCGTGCCCGACGACGGGGCCCTGCCCCGCCATGCCCTGGAAGGCGCTGCCGACCGCCCGCTCGGCTTCTACCTGCATGTGCCGTACTGCGCGACCCGCTGCGGCTACTGCGACTTCAACACGTACACCGCGACCGAGCTGCGCGGCTCCGGCGGTGCGCTGGCCTCCCGTGACAACTACGCCGCCCACCTGATCGGCGAGGTCCGGCAGGCCCGGAAGGTGCTCGGCGACGACCCGCGGCCGGTCCGTACGGTGTTCGTCGGCGGCGGCACGCCCACGTTGCTGGCCGCCGGGGATCTCGTACGGATGCTGGCGGCGATCCGGGACGAGTTCGGGCTCGCCGACGACGCGGAGATCACGACCGAGGCCAATCCGGAGTCCGTCGATCCGGCATATCTGGCGGAGCTGCGGGAAGGCGGCTTCAACCGGATCTCGTTCGGGATGCAGAGTGCGCGGCAGCACGTGCTGAAGATCCTCGACCGTACGCATACGCCGGGGCGGCCCGAGGCATGCGTCGCGGAGGCGAGGGCCGCGGGCTTCGAGCACGTCAACCTCGACCTGATCTACGGCACCCCCGGGGAGTCCGACGACGACTGGCGGGCCTCGCTGGACGCGGCGATCGGGGCAGGGCCGGATCACGTGTCCGCCTACGCGCTGATCGTCGAGGAGGGGACGCAGCTGGCGCGGCGGATCCGGCGCGGCGAGGTTCCGATGACGGACGACGACGTCCACGCCGACCGCTATCTGATCGCCGACGAGGCGATGGCCGCGGCGGGCTTCTCCTGGTACGAGGTGTCGAACTGGGCCCGGACGCCGGAGGGGCGGTGCCTGCACAACGAGCTGTACTGGCGGGGCGCCGACTGGTGGGGGGCCGGGCCGGGCGCGCACAGCCATGTGGGCGGGGTGCGGTGGTGGAACGTCAAGCATCCCGGTGCGTACGCGCAGGCCCTGGCGGAAGGGCGGTCGCCGGGGGCGGGACGCGAGGTGCTCTCCGAGGAGGACCGCCGCGTCGAACGGATCCTGCTGGAGCTGCGGCTGGTCGACGGCTGTCCGCTGTCGCTGCTGGCGCCGGCCGGGCTGGCCGCGGCGGGACGAGCGGTGGCGGACGGGTTGCTGGAGGAGGCGCCCTATGCGGAGGGACGGGCCGTGCTGACTCTGCGGGGTCGGCTGCTTGCGGACGCGGTGGTCAGGGACCTGGTGGACTGATGGGGACGGGCAGGGGTGGGGGCGCGCCCGCACCCCTGCCGGGTCCTGTCCTGCCCGTAACCGGCTCCCCCCGAACCCCGGGCCCGCGAACCCCGGACGGACCGAAGGCGCCCGGTCACGGCGGGAGGACCAGCCCCGCCTAGCCGGTCGGCGCCGTGACGAAGTCGATCAGCTCCTCCACCCGGCCCAGCAGCGCCGGCTCCAGATCCCGGTACGAGCGGACCGTGGACAGGATGCGCTGCCACGCAGCCCCCGTGTTCTCCGGCCAGCCCAGCGACCGGCACACGCCCGTCTTCCAGTCCTGGCCGCGCGGGACCACCGGCCAGCTCGCGACGCCCACCGACGACGGCTTCACCGCCTCCCAGACGTCGATGTAGGGGTGGCCCACCACCAGCACGTTCGCGTCCGTGACCTCGCTCGCGATCCTCGACTCCTTGGAGCCGGGGACCAGGTGGTCGACCAGGACGCCCAGTCGCGCGTCCGGGCCGGGGGAGAAGTCGCGGACGATGGCCGGGAGGTCGTCGATGCCCTCCAGGTACTCGACGACCACGCCCTCGATGCGCAGGTCGTCGCCCCAGACCCGTTCGACCAGCTCCGCGTCGTGCCGGCCCTCGACATAGATCCGGCCCGCCCGTGCCACCCGCGCCCGCGCCCCGGGGACCGCGAGCGAGCCGGAGGCCGTGCGGGCGGGGCGTACGGGACCCGGCGCCGATGGGCGTACGAGGGTGACGACCCGGCCCTCCAGCAGGAAGCCGCGAGGCTCCATCGGAAACACCCGGTGCTTGCCGAAACGGTCCTCCAGGGTCACCGTCGGGCCCTGGGCCGTTTTCTCGCAGCGGATCACGGCGCCGCAGAAGCCGCTGGAGACCTCCTCCACGACCAGATCGGGCTCGGCGGGGACCTCGGGGACGGGGGCGGACTTCTTCCACGGTGGGGTCAGATCCGGGTGGTAGCTGCGCATCGGACGACGATAGGACGGGAACGGGTCACGACACGCCGAATGCAGTGGACAGTTGGTCACGTTGCGCACGGACGAACGAGGCGTCCACGAGCGCACCGTGCCCCGGCACGTACACCGCGTCCTCGCCGCCCAGCGCCAGCAGCCGGTCCAGCGCGGCCGGCCAGCGCGACGGCATCGCGTCCGTTCCCGCCTGCGGTTCGCCGGACTCCTCGACCAGGTCGCCGCAGAACACGACGGCGGGGGAGCCGGGCACCAGGACCGCGAGATCGTGGCCGCTGTGGCCGGGGCCCACGTTCGCCAGCAGCACCTGGCGGCCGCCGCCCAGGTCGAGGGTCCACTCGTCGTGCACCTGGTGGTGCGGCGCCACCAGCACACCGGCCGACTGCGCCGCGTCCCCCTCGGGCACCCCGTGGCGCACGGCGTCGGCGCGCAGCTCGTCCGCTCCGCGGGCCAGGAGATCCGTCACTCCGACCGCCCCGTACACCTCGGCCCCGGAGAAGGCCGCGGTGCCGAGCACATGGTCGAAGTGAGGGTGGCTGAGTGCGATATGCGTCACCCTCCGGCCGATCAGTGCCTCCACCTGGGCCCTGACCTCCGTGCCTTCGCGCAGCGTCGATCCGGTGTCGAAGAGCAGCGCCCCGTCCGCTCCGACCACCAGTGCGACCGTCGCGTCCCACCCGGGAAGCCGCCGCCGGCCCACACCGTTGCCGAGTCGCTCCCAGCCGAACTCTTCCCAAGAGGCGTCCATGCGGCGACGCTATCGGCAACGACCTGCGCAGTCTCGGGGTAGCGTGGCCGGTCGCCCTTGCTAGGGCCCTACCCGGCCGCCGTACACTGGCGGGGGATTACTGGCACTCGTACGCATCGAGTGCCAGGGCTCTTCGAGGAACGACGGAAACGACCGGGATCCACCGAGTGACACAGCTGGAGGTGTGCGCCATGCTCAGCGAACGCAGACTCGAAGTGCTGCGCGCCATCGTCCAGGACTATGTCGGCACCGAGGAGCCCGTCGGTTCCAAGGCGCTCACCGAGCGGCACAAGCTGGGGGTCTCCCCGGCCACGGTCCGCAACGACATGGCAGTGCTGGAGGACGAGGGCTTCATCGCCCAGCCGCACACCAGCGCGGGGCGCATCCCGACGGACAAGGGCTACCGGCTCTTCGTCGACAAGCTCGCGGGGGTCAAGCCCCTGTCGTCGCCGGAGCGCAGGGCCATTCAGAACTTCCTCGACGGCGCGGTCGACCTCGACGACGTCGTGGGCCGCACCGTACGGCTGCTCGCGCAGCTGACCCGGCAGGTCGCCGTCGTGCAGTACCCCTCGCTCACCCGGTCGACGGTGCGGCATGTGGAGCTGCTGTCTCTGGCGCCCGCCCGGCTGATGCTCGTGCTGATCACGGACACCGGCCGGGTCGAGCAGCGCATGATCGACTGCCCCGCGCCGTTCGGTGAGACTTCTCTCGCCGATCTGCGGGCCCGGCTCAACAGCCGGGTCGTCGGACGCCGTTTCGCGGACGTCCCGCAGCTGGTGCAGGATCTGCCGGAATCCTTCGAGAGCGAGGACCGGGGAACCGTGTCCACCGTGCTCTCGATCCTGCTCGAAACCCTCGTCGAGGAGACGGAGGAGCGGCTGATGATCGGCGGCACCTCCAACCTCACCCGCTTCGGGCACGACTTCCCCCTGATGATCCGGCCGGTGCTGGAGGCATTGGAGGAGCAGGTCGTGCTGCTGAAGCTGCTCGGCGAGGCCAAGGACTCGGGCATGACCGTACGTATCGGGCACGAGAACGCCCACGAGGGGCTCAACTCCACGTCCGTCGTCGCGGTCGGCTACGGTTCGGGCGACGAGGCAGTCGCCAAACTCGGCGTGGTCGGACCGACCCGCATGGACTACCCCGGAACGATGGGAGCGGTACGCGCAGTGGCACGTTACGTCGGACAGATCCTGGCGGAGTCGTAAGTGGCCACGGACTACTACGCCGTACTCGGCGTGCGCCGCGACGCATCTCAGGACGAGATCAAGAAGGCCTTCCGGCGGCTCGCACGCGAGCTGCATCCGGATGTCAACCCCGATCCGAAGACCCAGGAGCGGTTCAAGGAGATCAACGCCGCCTACGAGGTGTTGTCGGACCCGCAGAAGAAGCAGGTCTACGACCTCGGCGGCGACCCGCTGTCCGCTTCGGGCGGCGGTGGCGCGGGCGGATTCGGACAGGGTGGCTTCGGCAACTTCTCCGACATCATGGACGCGTTCTTCGGTACGGCGTCGCAGCGCGGACCCCGTTCGCGCACCCGGCGCGGCCAGGACGCGATGATCCGGCTGGAGATCGATCTCGGCGAGGCCGCGTTCGGCACCACCAAGGACATCCAGGTCGACACGGCCGTCGTCTGTACGACCTGCAGTGGCGAGGGCGCCGCACCCGGCACCTCCGCCCAGACCTGTGACATGTGCCGCGGCCGCGGTGAGGTCTCCCAGGTCACCCGGTCGTTCCTCGGCCAGGTCATGACCTCGCGGCCCTGCCCGCAGTGTCAGGGCTTCGGTACGGTCGTGCCGACCCCGTGCCCGGAGTGCGCCGGTGACGGTCGCATCCGTTCGCGGCGCACGCTCACCGTGAAGATCCCCGCCGGTGTCGACAACGGCACCCGCATCCAGCTTGCGGGCGAGGGCGAGGTCGGCCCCGGCGGCGGCCCGGCCGGCGACCTGTACGTCGAGATCCACGAGCTGCCGCACGCGGTGTTCCAGCGCCGTGGCGACGATCTGCACTGCACTGTCACGATCCCCATGACGGCGGGCGCGCTCGGCACCAAGGTGCCGTTGGAGACGCTCGACGGCCTGGAGGAGGTCGACATCCGGCCGGGCACCCAGTCCGGTCAGTCGGTCCCGCTCCACGGCCGCGGCATCACCCACCTGCGTGGTGGCGGACGCGGCGACCTGATCGTGCACGTCGAGGTGATGACCCCGTCGAAGCTGGACCCGGAGCAGGAGCGACTGCTGCGTGAGCTGGCGCAGCTGCGCGGGGAGGAGCGGCCCACCGGTCAGTTCCAGCCGGGACAGCAGGGGTTGTTCTCCCGGCTCAAGGACGCGTTCAACGGCCGCTGAGTGCCGTCCGTCGCGTCAACTGCCCCCTGCAACGCACCGCCCGCCGGTCCTGGACCGGCGGGCGGTACGCATATGGCGGTAGCCCTTCCGGTCACCTTTCGGATCCCCTCCGACTCCCGCTCCGGATATCTTTCGGGCCACCTCATGGCTGATTCGGCAGGGTGCAGGCGACGTGGCACGATGCGGTCATGTCATCCGCGTTGACCGATCTCTGCCGGTATCCGATCGTGCAGGCCCCGATGGCGGGCGGTGTGTCCTGTCCACAGCTGGTCGCGGCCGTCGCCGAAGCGGGCGGGCTCGGTTTCCTCGCTGCCGGGTACAAGACGGCGGACGGCATGTACAACGAGATCAAACAGCTGCGCCGGCTGACCGGTCAGCCGTTCGGCGTCAACGTCTTCATGCCGCAGCCGAACCTCGCGGACCCGAGCGCCGTCGAGGTGTACCGGCAGCAGCTGGCCGCTGAGGCCGCCTGGTACGAGACTCCGCTCGGTGACCCGGACTCGTGCGGTGACGACGGATACGAGGCCAAGCTCGCCATCCTTGTGGAGGACCCGGTTCCGGCGGTCTCCTTCACGTTCGGCTGCCCCACCCGCGACACCTTCGACGCGCTCGCCGGAGTCGGTACGTACACCGTCGTGACGGTCACCACGCCGGAGGAGGCGCAGACCGCCCAGTGGGCGGGCGCCGACGCGGTCTGTGTCCAGGGCATCGAGGCGGGCGGCCACCGGTCCACCTACCGCGACGACCCGCAGACCGACGGCACCGGCATTGGACTGCTCTCCCTGGTGGCCGAGGTCCGCGAGACCGTCCAGGTGCCGGTCATCGCGGCGGGCGGCATCATGCGTGGTTCCCAGATCGCGGCGGTGATCGCGGCGGGCGCGGAGGCGGCGCAGCTCGGCACGGCTTTCCTGGCCTGCCCCGAGTCCGGTGCCCATCTGCTGCACAAGCAGGCGCTGACCAACCCGTTGTTCGCACGGACGGCGCTGACCCGGGCGTTCTCCGGGCGTCCGGCCCGCGGCCTCGTCAACCGCTTCATGCGCGAGCACGGGCCGTACGCCCCCGCCGCCTACCCGCAGGTGCACCATGTCACCAGCGGGCTGCGCAAGGCCGCAGCCAAGGCCGGGGACGCCCAGGGCATGGCCCTGTGGGCGGGCCAGGGCCACCGGATGGCACGCGAGCTGCCGGCCGGCCGGCTGACCGAACTGCTCGCCGAAGAACTGGATGCCGCGCGCGCGGCAGTGAGCACAAGGAGCACGCAGTGACCGCACCGGTCTTCGTCGTCGAGCAGGTCCCCAGCGGCCCGCGGTTCGTCCTGGACGGGCCGGAGGGGCGGCACGCCGTATCGGTGAAACGGCTGCACGCCGGTGAGGGCGTCGTCCTGACGGACGGGCACGGCCGGTGGGTGGAAGGCGTCGTGGATGCCGCCGAGGGCAAGGACCGGCTCGTCCTCACGGGCCTCGGCACGGTCCACGAGGAGCCCCGCCCCGCGCCCCGTATCACCGTGGTCCAGGCGCTCCCCAAGGGCGACCGTGGTGAGGTCGCCGTCGAGACCCTTACGGAGACCGGTGCCGACGCGATCGTGCCGTGGCAGGCCTCGCGCTGCATCACCCAATGGAAGGGTGACCGTGGCCTCAAGTCCCTGGCGAAATGGCGGAACACGGCCCGCGAGGCGGGCAAGCAGTCGCGCCGGGCGCTGTTCCCGGAGGTGACGGACGCCATGACGACCAAACAGGTTGCCGCTCTTCTGGCCACAGCGGACTTCGCGGCTGTCCTGCACGAGGAGCGGGAGTACGACAGCGAGCCGCTGGCCACCGTCGGACTCCCGGTCGGGGGCGAGATCATGCTGGTCGTAGGGCCCGAGGGCGGTGTCTCGCCGGACGAGCTGGAAGCGTTCGCCGAGGCCGGCGCCCGGACCTGCCGGCTCGGCCGGAGCGTGCTGCGCACCTCCACGGCGGGCACCGCGGCGACGGCGCTGCTGCTGGGACGCACCGGCCGCTGGGCGTAACCACCCCATACAGCAAGTCCGGTGTGGCCGCAAGCGGTCTACCGCACGACGGGGGAGTAGTGGGACGCTTCCACGTATGGGGACATTGAGGGCATCAAGTCCATGGGGGCACGGCCGGACCCGTCGCATTCCGGCCGTACTGTGCCTTGTCGGTGCGGCGGTTGCGGGGGCCGTCGCCTGTGAGCCGATCGACGGGATGAACTCCGCGTCCGTCGCCCTGACCACGGACCGGACCGGCACCGGGGCGCTGGAGGGCAAAGGGGTCGATGTGCGGTGGCTGAACTGCACGGCCGAGGTCGAGGGCGTCGGTGCGACGCCGTCCTCGCCCTCACCCTCCGCGTCCGTGCGGCAGGTGGCGCAGGTCGACTGCCGCGGCCGGACCGTGGGCGGCAAGGACATCACGCTCGCCGGCAAGGTCACGAAGGAGGTCAACGGGCTCTGCGTCCGGGGGGACTTGACCGGGAGGGTCAGCGACAGGACCGTCCTGCGGGCCGATGTGCTCGGCGACTGCGACGCCGCCCCCTCGACCGGCGGTGTGACACCGCCGACGGGAGGTGGGGGCGGCGGGAACGGCGGTGGTGGCGGAAAGAACGGTGGTGGCGGTGCCCGGCCGACGGTCACCGTGACCGTCACGGTGATCGAATATCCCCGGGGCAAGTGAGTGCGTCCGACACGCAGGCGTGGGCGGACTCCGGCCAACCCCGTTCCCCGGAGCACGACCGCGGCCTAGGGTGATCGATGTGACACAGCCTGCCTATCTCCGGTACCCCCATGTCCAGGGCGAATTGATCGCCTTCACCGCTGAGGACGACGTCTGGCTGGCGCCGCTCGACGGCGGCCGGGCCTGGCGGGTCAGCGCCGACAACCGGCCCGTCAGCCAGCCGCGCATATCGCCCGACGGCACCCACGTCGCCTGGACATCCACCCGGGACGGTGCCCCCGAGGTGCACCTCGCGCCCGTCGACGGCGGCCCCTCGAAGCGGCTGACCTACTGGGGCGACGCCCGGACGTCCGTACGCGGCTGGACCCCCGAGGGCGACGTCCTGGTCATCAGCACCCAGGGGCAGGTGTCGCTGCGCCGCAGCTGGGCCCGGGCCGTCCCGGTCGACGGCGGGCCCGCCCGGACCCTGCCGTACGGACCGGTCGGCTCCCTCGCGTACGGACCCGGCGGACGGGTCCTGCTGCTCTCTGCCACCATGGGGCGCGAGGCCGCCACCTGGAAGCGCTACCGGGGCGGCACGGCGGGCAAGTTGTGGCTCGCGCAATCACCCGGGGAAGGTCAGGGGCCGGACGGCGTCGCGGACTTCGTACGGATCCACAAGGGCCTCGACGGCAACATCGAATGCCCGATGTGGGTCGGCGACCGTCTCGCCTTCCTCTCCGACCACGAAGGCGTCGGCGCGCTCTACTCCTCGCTCCCCGACGGCTCCGACCTGCGCCGGCACACCGAGGCCGACGGCTTCTACGCCCGCCACGCAACGACCGACGGCACCCGCGTCAGCTATGCCTCGGCCGGTGAGCTGTGGCTGCTCGACGACCTCGAAGGCGCCGGACCCCGCCGTCTCGACATCCGCCTCGGCGGCCAGCGCGCCGACCTCCAGCCGCACCCCGTGCACGCCGGGAGCCACCTCGACTCGGCGTCCCCGGACCGTACCGGCCGCGGCAGCGCCGTCGGGACGCGCGGGGCCGTCCACTGGGTCACCCACCGCGAGGGCCCGGCCCGCGCGCTGGCCGTCGAACCCGGGGTGCGGGCCAGACTGCCCCGTACCTTCCAGGCCGACGGCGATCAGCACGTCGTCTGGGTCACCGACGCGGAGGGCGACGACGCCCTCGAGTGCGCACCCGCCACCGGGATCGCTCCTGGCACCGCACCGCGCCGGCTGGCCGCCGGCCGGCTCGGCAGGGTGCTCGACCTGGCGGCGGCCCCCGACGGCAGCCGGTTCGCCGTCGCCTCGCACGACGGCCGGATCCTGATCGTCGAGCGGGAGAGGGGCGAGGTCCACGAGGTCGACCGCAGTGAACACGGCGACGCCTCCGGGCTCGTCTTCTCGCCCGACTCCGCATGGCTCGCCTGGTCCCACCCCGGGCCCGAGCCGCTGAGCCAGCTCAAGCTCGCGCACCTCGCCGACCTGTCGGTCGCCGAGGCCACGCCGCTGCGTTTCCGGGACTACGCCCCCGCGTTCACCGTCGACGGCAAGCACCTCGCCTTCCTCTCCGAGCGGGCCTTCGACCCGGTCTACGACGCGCACGTCTTCGACCTGGCCTTCGTCGGCGCCTGCCGCCCGCACCTGCTGACGCTCGCCGCCACCACACCCTCCCCGTTCGGGCCGCAGCGCCACGGCCGCCCGACCGAGAAGGAGAAGAGCTCCGGCGACGGCGACCAGGACAACCCCACCGCGGTGCCCGTCACCCGGATCGACCTCGAAGGGCTCGCCGACCGGATCGTGGCGCTGCCCGTCGAGGCCGCCCGCTACTCCTCGCTGCGCGCGGCGAAGGACGGACTGCTGTGGCTGCGGCACCCGGTGACGGGCGTGCTCGGAACGGCAGGGGCGACGCCGGACTCCCGGGGGCCGGACACCGTCCTGGAGCGGTACGACCTGGAGAAGCTGCACAGCGACGAACTCGCCTCCGACGTCAGCCGGTTCGCCGTCAGCGGCGACGGCAGGCGGCTGGTCCTGCACACCCGGGGCAAGCTGCGCGTCGTGCCCGCCGACAGCCGTGTCCCGGCGGGCTCCGACGACGACCACGACGGCGGCAGCGACACCGTCGACCTCTCCCGGATCCGCCGGACCGTCGAACCGGCCGCCGAGTGGCGCCAGATGTACGACGAGGCCGGCCGCATCATGCGCGACAACTTCTGGCGGCCCGACATGGGAGGCGTCGACTGGGACGGGGTCCTCGACCGCTACCGGCCGGTGCTGGCGCGCGTCGCCACCCATGACGACCTCGTCGACCTGCTCTGGGAGGTGCAGGGGGAGCTCGGCACCTCGCATGCGTATGTGACGCCGTCGGGCGGCCGGCACGACGACACGAGCCGGCAGGGGCTGCTCGGGGCCGACATCTCCCGTACGGACGACGGCTATTGGCGCATCGACCGGATCCTGCCCTCCGAGACGTCCGACCCGGCAGCCCGCTCGCCGCTCGCCGCGCCCGGCGTCGCGGTCCGCGCCGGGGACGCGATCCTTGCCGTCGACGGGCAGGAGATCGACCCCCGGACCGGACCCGGACCGCTGCTCACCGGCTCGGCGGGCAAGCCGGTCGAGCTGACAGTCGAGCCGGCGGACGGCGGCAACCTGCGCCATGTCGTCGTCGTGCCCACCGCGGACGAGGAGGCGCTGCGGTACCACGCGTGGGTGGCGGACCGGCGGGCGTACGTGCACGAGCAGTCCGGCGGTCGTCTCGGCTACCTCCACGTGCCCGACATGGTCGGCTCCGGCTGGGCCCAGCTGCACCGGGACCTGCGGGTCGAAGTGGCCCGTGAAGGGCTGGTGGTGGACGTACGCGAGAACCGGGGCGGCCACACGTCGCAGCTGGTCGTGGAGAAGCTGGCCCGCCGCATCGTCGGCTGGGACCTGCCGCGCGGCATGCAGCCGTACAGCTACCCCGGGGACGCGCCGCGCGGTCCGGTGGTGGCCGTGGCGAACGAGTTCTCAGGCTCGGACGGCGACATCGTGAACGCGGCGATCAAGGCGCTCGGGATCGGGCCGGTGGTCGGTACGCGGACGTGGGGCGGTGTGGTGGGCATCGACAGCCGGTACCGGCTGGTCGACGGCACGCTGGTCACACAGCCCAAGTACGCGTTCTGGCTGGAGGGGTACGGCTGGGGTGTGGAGAACCACGGGGTGGATCCCGATGTGGAGGTCGTGATGACGCCGCAGGACCATGCGGTGGGGCGGGATCCGCAGTTGGACGCGGCGATCCGGATCGCGCTCGAGGGGCTCGCGGAAAGCCCGGCGAAGACGGCACCGGGTCTGCCGGGGTAGGAGGAGGGGCTCGTTCCCCTGCACGCACGTTCTCGAAGCCGGGGCTCCGCCCCGGCTTCGAGAACGTGGCAACCACGCCCGATAACATGCCCGTGTACGGATCAACCACGCGACCGAGGAGCCCGGCCATGGCGGGAGAACCGCAGCCCGACTGCCTGTTCTGCAAGATCGTCTCGGGAGACGTCCCGGCAACCATCGTCCGCGAGACCGAGACGACCGTCGCCTTCCGCGACATCAACCCCCAGGCCCCCACCCACATCCTCGTCATCCCGCGCGTCCACCACCGCGACGCCGCCACCCTCGCCGCCGCCGAACCGCAGATCGCCGCCGACATACTGCGCGAGGCCGGGCACGTCGCCGCCGACGAGAAGATCACCGACACCGGTTACCGGGTCGTCTTCAACACCGGCGCCGGTGCCGGGCAGACCGTCTTCCACGCGCACGCCCACATCCTGGGCGGCCGCGGAATGCAGTGGCCTCCCGGATAACAGGCCGCCGCACCATGTCCGTACGAGAACTCGTCGTCCTCGGCACCGCCAGCCAGGTCCCCACCCGGCACCGCAACCACAACGGCTATCTGCTGCGCTGGGACGGCGAGGGCATCCTCTTCGATCCGGGCGAGGGCACCCAGCGCCAGATGCTGCGGGCCGGGGTCGCCGCGCACGACATCAACCGGATCTGCATCACGCACTTCCACGGCGACCACTCGCTCGGCCTGGCCGGGGTGATCCAGCGGATCAACCTCGACCAGGTACCGCACCCCGTCACCGCGCACTACCCGGCGAGCGGCCGGCACTTCTTCGAGCGGCTGCGGTACGCGACCGCCTACCGCGAGTCCGTCCAGCTGACCGAGGCCCCGGTCGCCGCCGACGGGATCCTCGCCGAGACGGACGCGTACACCCTGCACAGCCACAGGCTCTCGCACCCCGTCGAGTCGTACGGCTACCGGCTCGTCGAGCCCGACCGGCTGCGCATGCTCCCCGAGCGGCTCGCCGAGCACGGGATCAGCGGGCCGGATGTCGGACGGATCCAGCGCGAGGGCTCGCTGGGGGGCGTAGGACTCGACGAGGTCTCCGAGCGCAGGCGCGGACAGCGCTTCGCGTTCATCATGGACACGAGGCTCTGCGACGGCGTGTACGCGCTCGCCGAGGGGTGCGACATGCTGGTCATCGAGTCGACCTTCCTCGACGAGGACGAACGTCTCGCCACCGACCACGGTCATCTCACCGCCGGACAGGCGGCCCGGGTGGCCCGGGAGGCGGGCGTACGGCATCTCGTACTCACGCACTTCTCACAGCGGTACACGGACCCGGATGTCTTCGCCACCCAGGCACGCGCCGCCGGGTTCGAGGGCGAACTGACCATCGCCCAGGACCTGATAAGCGTTCCCGTCCCCACCCGCCATCAGCAGCACTGACAGCAACAGCGACACCATTCGTTAGCGAGAAACCCGTGCAACTCCCCAAGGCCGAACTCCACCTCCACATCGAAGGAACCCTCGAACCCGAGCTGGCCTTCGTCCTCGCCGCGCGCAACGGCGTGGAGCTGCCGTACGCGAACACCGAAGAGCTGCGCACCGCCTATCTCTTCGACGATCTGCAGACCTTCCTCGACCTGTACTACGCGCTGATGGCCGTCCTGCGCACGGAGCAGGACTTCGAGGAACTGGCCGACGCCTATCTCACCCGCGCCGCCGCCCAGGGCGTGCGCCACGCGGAGATCTTCTTCGACCCGCAGGCGCACACCGCCCGTGGCGTCCCGATCGGCACCGTCGTCGAAGGACTCGGCCGGGCGCTCGACCGCAGCGAGGAGAAGCACGGCATCTCCACCCAGCTGATCATGTGCTTCCTGCGCGACCAGTCCGCTGCGTCGGCCCTGGAGACCCTCGACGCCGCGAAGCCCTATCTGCACCGGATCAGCGCCGTCGGCCTCGACTCGGCGGAGGTCGGGCATCCGCCCGTGAAGTTCCGTGAGGTGTACGAGGCGGCCGAGGCGCTCGGGCTGCGGAAGGTCGCACACGCCGGCGAGGAGGGCCCGCCCGAGTACATCCGGGAGGCGCTCGACATCCTCGGGGTCGAGCGCATCGATCACGGGCTGCGCTGCATGGAGGACCCGGAGCTGGTGAAGCGGCTCGTCGCCGAGCGGGTGCCGCTCACACTCTGCCCGCTGTCCAACGTGCGGCTGCGCGCCGTCGACACCCTGGAGGACCACCCGCTGCGGGCCATGCTGGACGCCGGGCTGGTCTGCACGGTGAACTCCGACGACCCCGCCTACTTCGGCGGATACGTCGGAGACACCTTCCACGCCGTCCATGAGGCGCTCGGCCTGGAGCGTGAGCAGCTGCGCACGCTGGCCCGCAACTCCTTCGAGGCGGCCTTCCTCGACCACGACGAGGAGCGCAGGTCGCGCTATCTGTCGGAGGTCGAGGCGTACGCGTTCGACTGACCGCTCGCACCCGACGGACCGGCCGTCCGGAACGCGTTCCTGCCGAGGCGCCTGCGGCGCAGTGCGGGCACGCTGATCTCCGTGACGGCCTGTTCGGGCGATCCCATCTTCGGCACCGCACCGGACAGCGTGCCGGTGGTGGCGGCGAGCAGGGCCGCGGGAGCACCGCCCCGGCGGCGGACCGAACCGGGCACCAGCGGACGGCCACCGGTGTGCAGGGCGACGGCTGTGACCGGGGCGGCGACCAGCAGCGTCACGGCGCCCAGGATCAGGCCCATCACCGGATAGCCGGCCACCTCGGACAGCACACTGCCGAGGACCGGGCCGCAGGCCACGCCGACGGACGACGCGGAGCCCGCAAGGACCGCCCAGCGTCCGCGTACGTCCAGGGCCGCGGCCAGACCGATCAGATACGACAGGACCACCGGGTAGACGGTGTTCCACGTGATCTCGCCGGCGGCGAACGAACCGAGGCCGCCAGCCGACGAGCTGAGCACGATGCTGGCCGCGATGATCATCGTCCCGAGACCGATCGGTACGGCCCGGCCGAGCCGTGCGCCCAGCACCCCGGCACCCATCACACCGAGCAGCCCTGCGCCGAGCGCGGCGGCGAACACCGCGCCGACGGTGACCTCGGAGAGCCCGGCCTGGACCACACCGATCCGACTGCTGACCCCCCACAGCGCGTTCTGTGCCATGGACCAGACGAGCATGCCGCCCGCCAGCACCAGACCGGAGCGGCGGTGCGGCAGCCGCCCGGAGGCGGGCGTGCCGGCACCGGTGGCCGCCGAGCCGCCGAGCCGTGCGGTGGCGGGCCAGACGAGCAGGGCGACCAGAGCGATCGAGGCGAACGGCAGCCGGTGGCCGCCGCCCAGGTGCGGGATCGTCAGATAGAGGACGCCCGCGGTCGCGGAGACGCTGAGCAGTCCTAGGGACGAGGTGCGGTGCGGATCGCGCTGCGCGGCGATGCCGGCCGCGGCCACCGCCGTCGCCGTACCGGAGCCGAAGCCGCCGATCATCGCGCCCATGACCACCAGCGGAACGGAGGCCGTCAGCGCGGCGCAGCCGTACCCCGCCACGGCCAGGAGCAGCCCGATCCGTGCCGGTCTGCGTAGTCCGTACGCCTCGACCCGGCCGGCCAGCGAGAACCCGGCGCCGGCCGAACTCAGCAGCAGGGCGCTGCCGACCAGACCGGCCTGGGCCGCGCTGAGGCCCAGATGGGTGGAGAGCCTGGCGACGAGGGTGGGGAGCAGATAGGCGGCGAGGTAACCGGCGGTGAACACGGCGACCAGGGGCCACGCGGGGCGCGGGCGCGAGGACATGGGAGTTCCTGAAGACATGCCGAAGAAGGCAGGGGAGGGCGATGCGGGAAAATGCGAGGGGAAGCGGCGCACCCGTCGGTGACGCCGACGGCGATGCTCGCGCGCCAATTTGTATCAAGTGCGCACAGCCGACCGAAAGGCACCATCGTGTGATCTGGGTCACATTTGCGTTTATAGTCTCACGGGCCGGGTAGCAGCGTATGTTTACGCGGGTCAGTGTGCGTATGCGCATGCCGGCCGTACGCCCTCCCGGCGCGGCGGCGCGGGCCCTCCGGATGCGTGCGCGTATCGGGCACACTGGCGGGATCTGCCACGACCGGGGAGTGCAAGGTGAGCACAGACAATCCAGGCATCGACCCACTGGACGGACTGCGCGCCCCGCAGGACCCGGCCTGCGATGTGTTCCTCACCGGCACGGTCTTCCTCGACATCGTCTTCACCGGCCTGGACAGCGCTCCGGTGCGCGGTACCGAGTCCTGGGCGCGCGGCATGGGCTCCAGCCCCGGCGGGGTCGCCAACATGGCCACCGCACTCGCCAGACTCGGACTGCACACCTCGCTCGCAGCGGCATTCGGTGACGACCACTACGGGGAGTACTGCTGGGACGCCCTCGAGCAGGGCGAGGGCATCGACCTGTCGATGTCGCACACCGTCCGCGGCTGGCATTCGCCGGTGACCGTGTCGATGGCGTACGAGGGCGAGCGGACGATGGTCTCGCACGGCCATGAGGCCCCGCCGCCCGCCACCCGGGCGAACCGGACGTTCCCGCACTGCCCGCCGCGCGCCCGCGCCGCCGTCGCCTCACTGGCTCCCGGCCGCAGCGAACCGTGGGTGGCCATCGCGGCCCGGCAGGGCGCCCGGATCTTCGCCGATGTCGGCTGGGACGAGACCGGCCGGTGGGACCTGGACGCGCTGCCCGACCTGGAGCACTGCCAGGCCTTTCTGCCCAATGCGGAGGAGGCGATGCGCTACACCCGCACCGACTGCCCGCGCGCCGCCGCCCGCGCCCTGGCCGAGCGGGTGCCGCTCGCCGTCGTCACGCTCGGTGCGGAGGGCGCGTACGCGGTGGACGCGGCGACCGGCGTCACCGCCGAGGTGCCCGCGATCGAGGTCGAGGCGCTCGATCCGACCGGGGCGGGCGACGTCTTCGTCGCCGGTTTCGTCACCGGCACCCTGGCGGACTGGCCGCTGGCCGACCGGCTGGCCTTCGCCGGCCTGACCGCGGCACTCTCCGTGCAGGAGTTCGGCGGGTCCCTGTCGGCGCCGGGCTGGGCGGAGATCGCCGCCTGGTGGCAGCGGGTCCGCACCTGCGACGGCCAGGATCCGGCGGCGCTGCAGCGGTACGCGTTCCTGGAGCACCTGCTGCCCGCGGCCGCCCGGGCCTGGCCGCTGCGCCGGGCCGTGCCCACGATCGGCTTCCGCAGACCGGCGTGACACAGAGGGATGCGCGCACGCGTGTTCGTCATGCGTACGAAAAAGCCCTCGGTGTTGTCGGTGCGGAGTCGTACGCTTGGTAATCCAGAGGTTGTCGAGCAGCGAGAACCCTGCAACGGGAGGTATGTGCAGGCCCGAGGGCCGGCCCATGACTCAGACACCCACACAGCCGCAGGCGCGTGCCCAGATCAGGATCCCGGCCGCACACCCCATGGTGATGCTCCTGGGATCGGGTGACTCGCTGCTGCGCGTGATCGAAACGGCGTTCCCGGCCGCCGATATCCATGTCCGGGGCAATGAGATCAGCGCCATCGGGGACGCGGCCGATGTCGCCCTGATCCAGCGCTTGTTCGACGAGATGATGCTCGTGCTCCGCACCGGGCAGCCGATGACGGAGGACGCAGTGGAACGCTCGATCGCCATGCTCCGGGCGAGCAGCAACGGTCAGGGGGAGCCGCAGGGCGAGACTCCCGCCGAGGTGCTCACCCAGAACATCCTTTCCAGCCGCGGTCGCACGATCCGCCCCAAGACGCTCAACCAGAAGCGGTACGTGGACGCGATCGACAAGCACACGATCGTCTTCGGTATCGGACCCGCCGGCACCGGCAAGACCTACCTCGCCATGGCGAAGGCGGTCCAGGCCCTGCAGTCCAAGCAGGTCAGCCGGATCATCCTGACCCGGCCCGCCGTCGAAGCGGGGGAGCGACTCGGCTTCCTGCCCGGCACGCTCTTCGACAAGATCGACCCGTATCTGCGCCCGCTCTACGACGCGCTGCACGACATGCTCGACGCCGACTCGATCCCGCGGCTGATGGCGGCGGGCACGATCGAGGTGGCTCCGCTGGCGTACATGCGCGGCCGCACGCTCAATGACGCGTTCATCATTCTCGACGAGGCGCAGAACACCAGCGCCGAGCAGATGAAGATGTTCCTGACCCGCCTCGGCTTCGACTCGAAGATCGTCGTCACCGGTGACGTCACCCAGGTGGACCTGCCGAACGGCACGAAGAGCGGGCTGCGTCAGGTCCAGGACATCCTCGACGGTGTCCAGGACGTGCACTTCTCCCGGCTCACCTCCCAGGATGTCGTCCGGCACAAGCTGGTCGGCCGTATCGTCGACGCGTACGAGAAGTACGACAACCGAGACAGCCACAACGGGAAGTAGTCGCAGCGCACCATGTCGATCGACGTCAACAACGAGTCCGGAACCGAGGTCGACGAGCAGGCGATCCTCGACATCGCCCGCTACGCGCTCGCACGGATGCGGATCCACCCGCTCTCCGAACTCTCGGTGATCGTGGTGGACACCGACGCCATGGAGCAGCTCCACATCCAGTGGATGGACCTGCCGGGTCCGACGGATGTCATGTCCTTCCCGATGGACGAACTGCGTCCGCCGGCCAAGGACGACGAGGAGCCCCCGCAGGGCCTCCTCGGTGACATCGTGCTCTGCCCCGAGGTGGCGAAGAAGCAGGGCGAGGACGCGGAGACCCAGCACTCCATGGACGAGGAGCTCCAGCTCCTCACCGTCCACGGAGTGCTGCATCTCCTCGGGTACGACCATGAGGAGCCGGACGAGAAGGCCGAGATGTTCGGTCTCCAGGCGGCGATCGTCGACAGCTGGCGCGCCGAGCACGGCCTGACCGGTCCGTCACCCGCCCCGACCGTGTCGTGAGCGTCCCCCTCATCACCGGAGCCGTCCTGCTGATCGTCGTCGGCTGGCTGGCGGCCTGCGCCGAGGCGGGCATCGCCCGGATGTCGAGCTTCCGGGCCGCCGAGGCCGTCCGGTCCGGGCGGCGCGGCAGCGACAAGCTGGAACAGGTCGCGGCCGACCCGACCCGCTATCTCAATGTCGCCCTGCTGGTGCGGGTCGCCTGCGAGATGGCGGCCGGGGTGCTCGTCACGTACGCCTGCCTGAAGGAGTTCGCGGAGACCTGGGAGGCGCTGGCCGTCGCGATGGGCGTGATGGTCCTCGTCTCCTATGTCGCCATCGGCGTCTCGCCGCGGACCATCGGCCGGCAGCACCCGCTGAACACGGCGACGGCCGCGGCGTACGTCCTGCTGCCACTGGCCAGGATCATGGGCCCGATCCCACAACTGCTGATCCTGCTGGGCAACGCGCTCACACCCGGCAAGGGTTTCCGCAAGGGCCCGTTCGCGAGCGAGGCCGAACTGCGGGCGATGGTCGACCTCGCCGAGCAGGAGTCGCTGATCGAGGACGAGGAGCGGCGCATGGTGCACTCCGTCTTCGAGCTCGGCGACACGCTCGTACGCGAGGTGATGGTGCCGCGGACGGACCTGGTCTGCATCGAGCGGTACAAGACGATCCGGCAGGCGCTGACCCTGGCCCTGCGCTCCGGGTTCTCGCGGATCCCGGTCACCGGGGAGAACGAGGACGACATCGTCGGGATCGTCTACCTCAAGGACCTCGTCCGCAAGACGCACATCAACCGGGAGTCGGAAGCCGATCTGGTCTCCACGGCGATGCGGCCGGCCGCGTTCGTGCCGGACACGAAGAACGCCGGCGATCTGCTGCGCGAGATGCAGCAGGAGCGCAGCCATGTCGCCGTCGTCATCGACGAGTACGGCGGTACGGCGGGGATCGTCACGATCGAGGACATCCTCGAGGAGATCGTCGGCGAGATCACCGACGAGTACGACCGCGAACTGCCGCCCGTCCAGGTGCTGGAGAACGACTGCTTCCGGGTGACCGCCCGGCTCGACATCGGCGACCTCGGAGACCTGTTCGACCTCGACGAGTACGACGAC
Organism: Streptomyces sp. NPDC051664; assembly: GCF_044453545.1. Taxonomy (NCBI): domain Bacteria; kingdom Bacillati; phylum Actinomycetota; class Actinomycetes; order Kitasatosporales; family Streptomycetaceae; genus Streptomyces; species Streptomyces sp. NPDC051664. The sequence continues at coordinate 159,956 of NZ_JBITCU010000003.1, forward strand.
GAGGACGTGGAAACAGTCGGCGGGCTGCTCGCGAAGGCACTGGGCCGGGTGCCGATCGCCGGGGCGTCGGCGGTCGTCGACCTGCCCGACGGGCGTCGGCTGCGGCTGACGGCGGAGTCTCCGGCGGGGCGCCGGAACAAGATCGTCACGGTGCTGGTGGAGCCGGTGGGGCCGGAGGAGGCGAAGGCGGAATGACTCCGCAGGAGCTGAGGGCGTTCTGCCTGGAGTTCAACGCGAGCGTCGAGGAGTTTCCGTTCGGACCGGAGACCTCGGTGTTCAAGGTGCTCGGCAAGATGTTCGCGCTCAGCACGCTGGACGCGCGGCCGCTGACGGTCAACCTGAAGTGCGATCCGGATGACGCGGTGCGGTTGCGGGAGGAGTATGCGGCGATCGTGCCGGGCTGGCACATGAACAAACGGCACTGGAACACGGTGACGGTGTCCGCGGTGCCGGGACGGTTGCTGCGGGAGCTGATCGAGGACTCGTACGACTTGGTGGTGGCGGGGCTGCCTCGGGCGGAACGGTTGCGGCTGGACCGGGCGTAGCCCTCTGCGGGGGCGGAGCGGGGAACAAGTCACCCGCTTCGTATGCTCGGCACATGACTGAGAGCACCGACCTCGGCCCCGAGGACCGCAAGATCGTCACGCTGGCGCGCAGTGCCCGCGCCCGCAACGGTGTGCCGGAGGGCGCGGCCGTACGGGACGAGACCGGGCGTACGTATGTCGCGGGGACCGTGCAGCTGGAGTCGCTGAGGCTCAGTGCGCTGCAGACCGCCGTCGCGATGGCGGTGGCCAGCGGAGCGACCTCCCTGGAGGCGGCCGCGATCGTCTCCGAGGCCGAGGCCCCGTCGGACGCGGACCGTGCGGCGGTACGGGACCTGGGCGGGCCGGCGACCCCGGTGCTGCTGGCCGGGCCGGACGGTGTGCTCCGGCTCAGCGTGACGGCCGGCTGACGGCGGGCCGTGACGCTGAGCGCACCCGGCCGCGGGTCCCGGGAACCGGAAGGAGCCGGGCCGTCATCCCGTATCGGGGCCCGTCGGAGCCGCACCCGTACGGCCCGGACGACGCCCGGGAAGCCATGTGGCGGCCCGCTGTGCGGCAGGGCCGCCCGGATCGGGGACAATGGGCGCCATGAGCGCTCGACCTAACCCAGAAGCTGCTGCGCAGCAGGCTGAGAACAACGCCCCCCACCGGGCCGGCTTCGCCTGCTTCGTGGGCCGCCCCAACGCGGGCAAGTCCACCCTTACGAACGCTCTGGTCGGCCAGAAGGTGGCGATCACCTCCAACCGGCCCCAGACCACCCGGCACACGGTGCGCGGCATCGTGCACCGCGAGGATGCGCAGCTGATCCTGGTCGACACCCCCGGCCTCCACAAGCCGCGCACCCTGCTGGGCGAACGGCTCAACGACGTCGTGCGCACCACCTGGGCCGAGGTCGACGTCATCGGCTTCTGCCTGCCCGCCGACCAGAAGCTCGGCCCCGGCGACAAGTTCATCGTCAAGGAACTCGCGGGCATCAAGAAGACCCCGAAGATCGCGATCATTACCAAGACCGACCTGGTCGACTCCAAGCTGCTCGCCGAACAGCTGCTCGCCGTCTCCCGCCTCGGCGAGGAGCTCGGCTTCGAGTGGGCCGAGATCATCCCGGTCTCCGCCGTGAAGGACAGCCAGGTCGACCTGCTCGCCGACCTGATCGCCCCGCTGCTCCCCGAGAGCCCGCCGCTGTACCCGGAGGGCGACCTCACCGACGAGCCCGAGATGGTCATGGTCGCGGAGCTGATCCGGGAGGCCGCGCTCGAGGGCGTACGCGACGAGCTGCCGCACTCCATCGCGGTCGTCGTCGAGGAGATGCTGCCGCGCGAGGACCGTCCCGCGGACAGGCCGCTGCTCGACATCCACGCGAACGTCTACATCGAGCGGCCCAGCCAGAAGGGCATCATCATCGGCCCGAAGGGCAAGCGGCTGAAGGAGGTCGGTATGAAGTCCCGCAAGCACATCGAGGCGCTGCTCGGTACGCCGGTCTTCCTGGACCTTCATGTGAAGGTCGCCAAGGACTGGCAGCGCGATCCCAAGCAGCTGCGCAAGCTCGGATTCTGAGGCGGGTCAGCTGCGCACCGGTCTCACGCGCCCTCCTTGAGGACGCGTGAGACCAGTGCGCGCTGCGCGTCGGTCAGATGCGGATCCGCGCAGTGGACGGTGCGGTCGCCGACCGTGATCCGGTACCGGAAGCCGTCCGGCACCCCGGGTGGTGGGGTGCCCCGGCCGTCCGCGAGGGCGGATTCGGCCAGGGCCTCCCAGTCGGCGGCGTCGGCCAGGCCCGAGGTGTCGACCTCGCGGTGGCGTGCGATGCCGGCGAAACCGCCGGTGCGACTTACCTCGATGCGCAAGGTCCGACTCCTCTCGGGTTGCTCCCCGGGCTCTGCCCCGGACTTCGCTCCTCAATCCCCCCATGGCCTCAAAGGCATCGGGGAGATGTGAGGGGGCTTGCTCTCGGGGCTACGCAGACGGCACGCCGACCTCCGACCAGGCCTTCCGTACCGCCTCCAGTTCGTCGCCCTCGCCGTAGCGGTCCTTCGCCGCCTCGACCGTCAGGCGGGCGAAGTCCGAGAAGTCCGCGTCCCCGGCCAGTCCGTCGCCCGTGAGCACGTCGAACCAGAGCCGGCCCGCCCGCTCCCACGCGTTGCCGCCGAGCGCCGTGGCCAGCAGGTAGAAGGCGCGGTTCGGGATGCCGGAGTTCAGATGTACACCGCCGTTGTCCTCGGTGGTGTGGATGTAGTCCTCCATCGACGCGGGCTGCGGGTCCTTGCCGAGCACGTCGTCGTCGTACGCCGTTCCCGGCGCCTTCATCGAGCGCAGGGCCTCCCCCTGGACCCGGGGGGCCAGCAGCCCGGCGCCGATCAGCCAGTCGGCCTGGTCCGCGGTCTGGCCCAGCGAGTACTGCTTGACCAGGGAGCCGAAGACGTCGGACATCGACTCGTTGAGCGCGCCGGACTGGCCGAAATAGCTCAGGTTGGCCGTGTACTGGGTGAGGCCGTGCGTCAGTTCGTGGCCGATCACATCGATGGCGACGGTGAAGTCGAGGAAGATCTCCCCGTCCCCGTCGCCGAAGACCATCTGCTCGCCGTCGAAGAACGCGTTGTTGTATTGCTCGTCGTAGTGCACGGAGCCGATCAGCGGCAGCCCGTTGCCGTCGATCGAACGGCGGCCGTACGCCGTGAGCAGCAGTTCGAAGGTGGCGCCGAGCCCCGCGTACGCACGGTTGACGCTCGCGTCCTGCGTCGGCTGCTCCCCCTCGGAGCGGACCTTGAAGCCCGGCAGCTGCGTGCCGTGCCGGCAGTCGTACAGGATGCGCTCGGGCTTGTCGGACTCCGTCCCCGTCGCCACGGTGGGCACGGAGGGGACGAGGGTGGTCATCTGGCGGCGGGTGCGCCGGGCGGCGTCGCCCTCCAGGGTGCGGCGGGCCGGACCGGAGAGACCGGGGTCGTCGGCCTGTGACAGCTTGTCGAGAACATGGGGCGGCACGATCGTGCAGAAGACGGGGTGGAACCCGTGCTGAGGTCGAGGCTGCATGGATCCGACTGTGACATCGCGTCACCGTCATGTCACTGGTTGCCATCAGGATTGACGAAATGGAGTGACTGATCACTCTTTACCCGTTACCGGCACCCGGTCCCGCATACTGATACGGACCGACGTCCCAGGCTCCCCTCGGTTAGTCTCGTTGCATCATGCGTTACGGGCTGCTTCTTCTTAGCTGCCGCGGCGAGGGCCTGTAGTCGTAGGCCGACCCCCTCCCCGCGGAGTCTGGTGCTGCAGCGACACAGTCGGCCGTCCCATTGCTGGACCCCGAGGAGCCGTACGCCATGACCGCCGTGAATCCCGCCTGGACGTCTGCCGAGAACTCCGTAGGCCGCCCCACGCCGATCACCAACGCCACCGCGCTGCAGAAGCCGTCCGGGATGCCGATCCACAAGTACGGCCGGTACGAGGCCGTCGAAATCCCCGACCGCACCTGGCCGGACAACCGGATCACCGTGGCGCCCCGCTGGCTGTCCACCGATCTGCGTGACGGCAACCAGGCGCTGATCGACCCGATGTCGCCGGCCCGCAAGCGCGAGATGTTCGACCTGCTCGTGCGCATGGGCTACAAGGAGATCGAGGTCGGTTTCCCGTCCTCCGGCGAGACCGACTTCGCGTTCGTCCGCTCCATCATCGAAGAGGGTGCGATCCCCGAGGACGTGACGATCTCCGTCCTCACCCAGGCCCGCGAGGAGCTGATCGAGCGAACTGTTGAATCACTGGTCGGTGCGCGACGCGCCACCGTGCACCTGTACAACGCCACCGCCCCCACCTTCCGCCGCGTGGTCTTCCGCGGTTCGAAGGAGGAGGTCAAGCAGATCGCGGTGGACGGCACCCGGCTGGTCATGGAGTACGCGGAGAAGATCCTCGACGACGAGACGATCTTCGGCTACCAGTACAGTCCGGAGATCTTCACCGACACCGAGCTGGACTTCGCCCTGGAGGTCTGCGAGGCCGTCTGTGACGTCTGGCAGCCCGAGGAGGGCCGCGAGATCATCCTCAACCTGCCCGCCACCGTGGAGCGTTCGACGCCGTCCACGCACGCGGACCGGTTCGAGTGGATGTCGCGCAACCTGTCGCGCCGCGAGCACATCTGCCTGTCGGTCCACCCGCACAACGACCGCGGCACCGCCGTCGCCGCCGCCGAACTGGCCATCATGGCCGGCGCGGACCGGATCGAGGGCTGTCTGTTCGGCCAGGGCGAGCGCACCGGCAACGTCGACCTGGTGACGCTGGGTATGAACCTGTTCTCGCAGGGTGTCGACCCGCAGATCGACTTCTCGCAGATCGACGAGATCCGCCGCACCAGCGAGTACTGCAATCAGATGGAGGTCCACCCGCGCCACCCCTACGCGGGCGACCTGGTCTACACCGCCTTCTCCGGCTCCCACCAGGACGCCATCAAGAAGGGCTTCGACGCCATGGAGGCCGACGCGGCCGCCCAGGGCAAGACCGTCGACGAGATCGAGTGGGCGGTGCCGTACCTGCCGATCGACCCGAAGGACGTCGGCCGCTCGTACGAGGCCGTCATCCGGGTCAACTCGCAGTCCGGCAAGGGCGGAATCGCCTACGTCCTGAAGAACGACCACAAGCTGGACCTGCCGCGCCGGATGCAGATCGAGTTCTCCCGGATCATTCAGGCCAAGACCGATGCCGAGGGCGGCGAGGTCACGCCGACGCAGATCTGGTCCACGTTCCAGGACGAGTACCTGCCCAACCCGGAGAACGCCTGGGGCCGCGTACAGATCCGCTCGGGTCAGACGACGACCGGTTCCGACGGCCGGGACACGATCACCGTCGACGCGACCGTGGACGGCGCGGACACCGTGCTGACCGGTTCCGGCAACGGTCCGATCTCCGCGTTCTTCGAAGCGCTGCAGGCCATCGGCATCGACGCCCGTCTGCTGGACTACACCGAGCACACGATGAGCGAGGGTGCGAGCGCCCAGGCCGCCTCGTACATCGAGTGCGCGATCGACGGAAAGGTCCTGTGGGGCATCGGCATCGACGCCAACACCACGCGGGCCTCGCTGAAGGCGGTCGTCTCCGCGGTCAACCGCGCGACCCGCTGACCCGGCGCCCGAAAGGGCGCACCAGGCGCATGATCGCCGAACCCCGTCCACCCGGTTCCCGGGGGCGGGGTTCGGCCATCTCCCGACGGTTGTGACGACAGAGGTGCTGACGCCACATCGTGACTGTGGTTAACATCACGTCGACACGGCAATGTTGCCGGAGCGTTACGGAGGTGTGCGACGTGCGGTCAGCCCTGGGACAACGCGCCATGAAGCTGCGTATCTGCGGCATCCGCACCATCTGGGACGCCGTCGCCGACGGCGAGTTCTTCTGCCCCGGCTGCGGCGGCGACCGCAACTACCGCCGTCTCACCGGCCGTCGGCGCTTCACCGTGCTCGGCGTGCCGCTGCTGCGCCGGGGCACCGTGGGCCCCGTCGTCGAATGCGCCGCCTGCCGCACGCACTTCGCCACCGACGCGCTCGACCACCCCACCACCACCCGGTTCTCCGCGATGCTCCGGGACGCCGTCCACACCGTCGCCCTCGGCGTCCTCGCCGCCGGTGGCACCACCTCGCGTACGGTCCTGGAGACCGCGGTGGCCACCGTGCGCAGCGCCGGGTTCGACGACTGCACGGAGGAGCAGCTCTCCACCGTCGTCGAGGTGCTCGCCGCCGACATCGGCCACGGCTCCGCCTTCGACGCCGCGGCCGAGGCGTGCGGCGCCGCCCTGGCCATCGAGCTCCACGAGGCGCTGGAACCTCTCGCCCCGCATCTGGCGCCCGCCGGACGTGAATCGATCCTGCTGCAGGGTGCCAGGATCGCGCTCGCCGACGGCCCGTACAGCCAGGCCGAGCGCGAGGTGCTGACCACGGTCGGTGCGGCGCTGCAGCTCTGCGCGGACGACACCGCCCGGCTGCTCGCCGCGGCGGCGCGTACCCCGTCCTAGCGCCTGTTCCCCGTGCCCCGGCGCGCCCCCGCCCCGGTCGAACGCTCCATGTGCGCCGGGCGTGACTCCCGCGGCGTGATCGGGCTCCCTCGCCGGCGGAAGCCGAACCGTACGGTCTTCGGGGGCGGGCCCGCTCGGGTGCGTGCGTACAGGACAATGGACGCATGAGCTTGTTCCGGGACGACGGCGTGGTGCTGCGCACGCAGAAACTGGGCGAGGCCGACCGGATCATCACGATCCTGACCCGCGGCCACGGCCGGGTGCGGGCCGTCGCCCGCGGTGTGCGGCGTACGAAGTCGAAGTTCGGCGCCCGCCTCGAACCGTTCTCCCATGTGGACGTGCAGTTCTTCGCGCGCGGCAGCGAACTGGTCGGCCGCGGTCTGCCGCTGTGCACCCAGAGCGAGACGATCGCGCCGTACGGGGGCGGCATCGTCACCGACTACGCCCGGTACACCGCGGGCACCGCGATGCTGGAGACCGCCGAGCGCTTCACCGACCACGAGGGCGAGCCCGCGGTTCAGCAGTATCTGCTGCTCGTCGGCGGGCTGCGCACCCTCGCCCGGGGGGAGCACGCGCCGAACCTGATCCTCGACGCCTTCCTGCTGCGTTCCCTTGCCGTCAACGGTTACGCACCCAGCTTCGAGAACTGCGCGAAGTGCGGAATGCCCGGACCGAACCGATTCTTCTCCGTCGCGGCGGGCGGTGCCATATGCGGCGACTGCCGGGTGCCCGGCAGCGTCGTACCCTCAGCAGAGGCCGTCGCCCTGCTGAGCGCGCTGCTCACCGGTGACTGGGAGACGGCCGACGCGTGCGAGGCGCGGCATGTCAGGGAGGGGAGCGGGCTGGTGTCCGCCTATCTGCACTGGCATCTGGAGCGCGGACTGCGCTCACTGCGTTACGTAGAGAAGTGACCGGCACAGCAGGCACAGGGAGACGAGACAGCTCATGGCAGTACGCGGGATCCTCGGTGGCCGTAACAGGCGTGTATACAAGACTCCCGAGCCGCACCCGTCCGGGGCCACGCCCCCGAAGATCCCCGGCGAGCTGGTGCCCAAGCACGTCGCCGTCGTGATGGACGGCAACGGCCGCTGGGCCAAGGAACGGGGCCTCCCGCGCACCGAGGGCCACAAGGTCGGCGAGGGCGTCGTCATGGACGTCCTCAAGGGCTGCATCGAGATGGGTGTCAAGAACCTTTCGCTGTACGCCTTCTCCACCGAGAACTGGAAGCGTTCGCCGGAAGAAGTGAAGTTCCTGATGAACTTCAACCGGGACGTCATCCGCCGCCGTCGCGACGAGATGGACGAACTGGGCATCCGCATCCGCTGGGTGGGCCGGATGCCGAAGCTGTGGAAGTCCGTCGTCCAGGAGCTCCAGGTCGCCCAGGAGCAGACGAAGGACAACGACAAGATGACGCTGTACTTCTGCGTCAACTACGGCGGCCGGGCCGAGATCGCCGACGCCGCGCAGCGCATTGCCGAGGACGTCGCGGCCGGAAAGCTGGACCCGGCCAAGGTCAACGAGAAGACCTTCGCGAAGTACATCTACTACCCGGACATGCCGGACGTGGACCTGTTCGTGCGCCCCAGCGGTGAACAGCGCACCTCCAACTACCTGATCTGGCAGAGCGCGTACGCCGAGATGGTCTTCCAGGACGTGCTGTGGCCGGACTTCGACCGACGCGACCTGTGGCGGGCCTGCCTGGAGTACGCCCAGCGCGACCGGCGCTTCGGCGGCGCGGTGGAAGCGTCGGAAAAAGCGGAACCGACGGTCTGACCCTGCCGGTACGATCACGGCTCATCACACCTCTGGGGAGGGGCCATGACCGAAGGACAGGAGACCGTGCACGGCGCGGTCGAGCTGAGATACCGGCCGGTGCTGCAGGACTACTCGATGGCGCTCCGCGCACGCAACCGGGTCAGTGCGGCGGGCCGGCGGCAGCGGATTCTGGGGGTGGCTGCGACGGGGTGTGCCGTCGTGGCCACCGCACTGTCCCTGGTGAGGGGCACCGACGTTCCGGTGCCCCTGCTGGCGGCGCTGCTGTTCTGCGGCCCGGTGCTGCTGCTGAGCCCGTGGCTGATGGCGCGCCAGCTGTTCCGGTTCGTGGGGCGGCAGGGCGAGTTCCGGGTACGGATCGAGGAGTCCGGTGTCACCGTCGACACCGACAACTCCAGCACGGTCGTCAGGTGGCAGGCGCAGCCGCGGTACCTGGAGACAGCAGATCTCTTCGTGATGCTCAGCGAAGACAGGAATGCCGTCGGCCTGACCGTGATGGCCAAGCGTGGCGCCCAGGACCCGGCCGATGTGGACCGCCTGCGCGAGATCTTCGACCGTCATCTGAAGCGGGCCGCATCAAGCCCCTCCGGCATGTGAGGGGCGGGGGCCCGGGGGCGGAGCCCGCAAGCGGTCACCCCGCCGTCGGGCACTCCGCGCACTCCGCACACGTACCGAAGACCTCCACCGTGTGCGCCACGTTCACGAACCCGTGCTGCGAGGCAATCGTCGCCGCCCACTGCTCCACCGCCGGCCCCTCGACCTCGACGGCCTTGCCGCAGACCCGGCACACCAGATGGTGGTGGTGCTCCCCGGTCGAGCACCGCCGGTACACGGACTCGCCGTCGGTGGTGCGCAGAACGTCCACCTCGCCCGCGTCGGCGAGGGACTGCAGGGTCCGGTAGACCGTGGTCAGCCCGACCGAGTCACCGCGGTGCTTGAGTACGTCGTGCAGCTCCTGGGCGCTGCGGAACTCGTCCACCTCGTCGAGCGCCGCGGCCACCGCGGCGCGCTGCCGGGTCGACCGGCCGCGTACCGGGGATGCGTTCGTTCCACTGATCGGCGCCGTCGCCACAGGTGCCTCCTCGTGTCGCCCGTACGTGTGTCGGGCCATTGTGCCAGTCCGCCCGCTTGCCGGGGTCAAACCCGGACGTCATCCGAGGCCGGTCGGGCAGCCGGTACATCCGGAGCCTTCCCTTCCAGGGTGCACTGCGCCGTAGCCGTTTCGCTGCGGCGGGCGCGCCGTGCGGCGAGCGGTGCGGCGAGCAGGGTCAGGGCGACGAAGACGCCGATGGCCAGCAGCACGATCGTCGCGCCGGGCGGCACGTCCTGGTAGTACGAGGTCACGGTGCCGGCCAGGGTCACCGCCGTGCCGATGACGACGGACAGCACGAACGTCACCTTGAAGGACTTCGAGATCTGCTGCGCGGCCGCGACCGGCACCACCATCAGCGCGCTGACCAGCAGCAGACCGACGACGCGCATCGCGACGGTGACGGTCACCGCCGCCGTGACCGCGATCAGCAGATTCAGTGCACGCACCGGCAGCCCGGTGACCCGGGCGAACTCCTCGTCCTGGCTGACCGCGAACAGCTGGCGACGCAGCCCCAGCGTCACCAGCAGCACGAAGGCGGCCAGCAGGAAAATCGCGGTGATGTCCTCGGACGAGACCGTCGACAGCGAGCCGAAGAGGTACGAGGTGAGGTTGGCGTTGGAGCCGGTGTCGGAGAGGTTGATCAGCAGCACACCGCCCGCCATGCCTCCGTAGAACAGCATGGCCAGCGCGATGTCGCCGCGTGTACGCCCGTACCAGCGGACCAGCTCCATGACGACGGAGCCGACGACGGCGACGGCCGTGGCCATCCAGACCGGGCTGGTGGAGAGCAGGAAGCCGAGGCCGACACCGGTCATCGCGATATGGCCGATTCCGTCGCCCATCAGGGCCTGGCGGCGCTGGACGAGGTAGATGCCGACGGCGGGGGCGATGACGCCGACGAGTACGGCGGCGAGCAGGGCCCGCTGCATGAAGGGGGGCTGGAGGAATTCCGTCATCAGGTCAGCAGTCCCGTCCGGGCGGGCTCGGAAGCCGCGTGGGGGTGTACGTGGTCGTGGCCCGGCAGCGCGTGCTGGCCCAGGGCCTTCGGGGGCGGGCCGTCGTGCATCACACAGCCGTCGCGCAGCACGATCGCGCGGTCGATGAGGGGCTCCAGGGGGCCCAGTTCGTGCAGCACGAGCAGCACGGTGGTGCCCGTGGCGACCTGCTCGCGCAGCGTCTCGGCGAGGATCTCCTGGCTGGCCAGGTCGACGCCCGCCATCGGCTCGTCCATGATCAGCAGCTCGGGTTCGGCGGCGAGCGCGCGGGCGATGAGCACGCGCTGGTGCTGCCCGCCGGAGAGGGCACTCACCGAGTCCTTGGCCCGGTCGCCGAGGCCGACGAGTTCGATGGCCCGGTCGACGGCGTCCCGGTCCGCCTTGCGCAGCGGTCCCAGCTTCGTACGGGACAGCCGCCCGGCGGAGACGACCTCGCGGATCGTGGCAGGAACGCCGCTCGCCGCCGTCGTGCGCTGCGGTACGTAGCCGATCCGCGCCCAGTTGCGGAAGCGGCGCAGGGGGGTGCCGAACAGCTCGACCGAGCCGCTGGTGAGCGGGACCTGGCCGATGACGGACCGGACGGCGGTCGACTTGCCGGAGCCGTTGGCGCCGAGCAGGGCGGCGACCTCCCCGCGGCGCACGGTGAGGTCGATGCCGCGCAGTACGGGGCGCGCGCCGAGCGTGGCCGTGGCTCCGCGCAGGGTGATCACGGGGTCGGGCTTGGTGCTTCGGGGCTCGGGCATGAGCGTCTCCGATACTGCCGTGGCGGGTGTTGCGTGGGTCACTTCGCGCCGAGCGCCTTCTGGAGCGCGGCGAGATTGGACTGCATGACCTCGATGTAGTCATCGCCCTTGGACTTGGCGGTGATTCCCTCGAGGGGGTCGAGGACGTCGGTCTTCAGGCCGGTGTCCCTGGCGACGGTCTTCGCGGTCTTGTCGCTGGCGAGCGTCTCGAAGAAGACGGTGGTGGCCTTGCTCTTCTCCGCGATGGTGTGGATGTCCTTGATCCGGGCGGGGCTCGGCTCGGCCTCGGGGTCGATGCCGGCGATGCCCTCCTGGACGAGCCCGTAGCGCTCGGCGAGATATCCGAAGGCGGAGTGGGTGGTGATGAACGTCTTGGTGGCGGTGTCGCCCAGGCCCTTCTCGTACGACGTGTTCAGCGCGTCGAGCTTCTTGACCAGGGAGTCCGTGTTGGTGCGGTAGTCCGCGGCGTGGTTCGGGTCGGCCTTCTCCATGGACTTTCCGACCCCCTTGGCGACCTCGGCGTACTTCACCGGGTCCAGCCAGATGTGCGGGTCGGCCCCGGCCCCCTCGCCCTCGTGCGCATGGCCGTGCTCGTCGCCGCCGGTCTCCGTGCCGTGGTCCTCCAGAGTGGTGAGCTTCGCCGCGTCCACGGAGTTCCTGACCCCGGACTGCGCGATCGCGTCGTCGACGGCGGGCTGGATACCCTTGAGATACAGGATGTAGTCGGCGTCGCCGAGCCCGCCGATCTGCCGCGGGCTGAGCTCCAGGTCGTGCGGCTCGACGCCCGGCTTGGTCAGCGTGGTGACCGAGACATGGGTCCCGCCGATCTCCTCGGCCAGGAACTGCATGGGATAGAACGAGGCCACCACATCCAGCTTGTCCCCGTTCTTGCTCTCGGCGGCGTCGGAGGTGGAGCAGGCGGAGAGCGCGGTGAGACCGAGGGCGACGGCCCCGGCGACAGCGGCGGTGGGTATGAGGCGGCGTACGTTCATGACACTCATTTTCAACAAAAGTGGAAACGATTGTCAACAAGCTCGGTGGGAGGCCCTGCGCACCATCTGTACGCGCACCGATTTGATCCAGAGGGCGTGCCCGCCGGTAATCTGAAGCATTCGCCGTTCGTCGTCGTCGTAATGAAGAGAGCACCGTGGCCGCCGACAAGATCGACTCCATCGTCAGCCTGAGCAAGCGCCGTGGCTTCGTCTACCCCTGCAGTGAGATCTACGGCGGTCAGCGCGCCGCCTGGGACTACGGGCCGCTGGGCGTTGAGCTCAAGGAGAACCTCAAGCGCCAGTGGTGGCGCTACATGGTCACTTCGCGCGAAGACGTGGTCGGTATCGACTCGTCGGTCATCCTCGCCCCCGAGGTGTGGGTCGCCTCCGGCCACGTCGCCACGTTCACCGACCCGCTGACCGAGTGCACCTCTTGCCACAAGCGCTTCCGCGCGGACCACCTGGAGGAGGCGTACGAGGAGAAGCACGGCAAGCCGCCCGTCAACGGCCTCACCGACCTCAACTGCCCGAACTGCGGCAACAAGGGCACGTTCACCGAGCCCAAGCAGTTCTCGGGTCTGCTCTCCACGCACCTCGGTCCGACCCAGGACTCCGGCTCGGTCGCCTACCTGCGCCCCGAGACCGCGCAGGGCATCTTCACCAACTTCGGCCAGGTGCAGCAGACCTCGCGCAAGAAGCCGCCGTTCGGCATCGCGCAGATGGGCAAGTCCTTCCGGAACGAGATCACTCCGGGCAACTTCATCTTCCGCACCCGCGAGTTCGAGCAGATGGAGATGGAGTTCTTCGTCAAGCCGGGCGAGGACGAGCAGTGGCAGGAGTACTGGATGGAGCAGCGCTGGAACTGGTACACGGACCTGGGCCTGCGCGAGGAGAACATGCGGTGGTTCGAGCACCCGAAGGAGAAGCTCTCCCACTACTCCAAGCGCACCGCTGACATCGAGTACCGCTTCCGCTTCGGCGGCAGCGAGTGGGGCGAGCTGGAGGGCGTCGCCAATCGCACGGACTACGACCTCAAGGCCCACTCCGCCGCTTCCGGCACGGACCTGTCGTTCTTCGACCAGGAGGCCGGCGAGCGCTGGACTCCGTACGTCATCGAGCCGGCAGCCGGTGTCGGCCGTTCGATGCTCGCCTTCCTCCTCGACGCCTACATCGAGGACGAGGCGCCCAACGCCAAGGGCGTCATGGAGAAGCGCACCGTGATGCGCCTCGACCCGCGCCTCGCGCCGGTCAAGGTCGCGGTGCTGCCGCTGTCCCGCAACCCGCAGCTGTCGCCGAAGGCCAAGGGCCTCGCCACCGACCTGCGGAAGAACTGGAACATCGAGTTCGACGACGCGGGCGCCATCGGCCGCCGCTACCGTCGTCAGGACGAGATCGGTACGCCGTTCTGCGTCACCGTCGACTTCGACACCCTCGACGACAACGCGGTGACGGTGCGCGAGCGCGACACCATGAAGCAGGAGCGCGTCTCGCTGGACCAGATCCAGGCCTACCTCGGCGCCCGACTGCTGGGCTGCTGACGCACCACGGTTCCATGGCGAAGCCCCCGGTTCCTTGTACGGAGCCGGGGGCTTCGTTGCACACTGGGCACACGCGACCACGCGTCAACAGGAGGCTCGGATGCCGTCCATGACCACCAGCAAGGTCAGCAGATGGGATCAGCACGGCCGTGAACATGTTGTTCATGTACGGAAGTCGGGGATCCAGCGGCAGCTGAGCTGCGACACCTGCGACTGGCGCAAGGGCGTGCAGTTCCTGCCCTGGCTCAAGGCCGAGGAACATCTCGCCGAGGCCCATCAGGCCACGGTCGACCCGACGGCCTGAGACCGACGGCTGTCCGGCGGCCTGCCGTGACCGGCTCTGTGTGCAGCGCTGTTACGCGCGCAGGCCGCGCAGAAGCAGGTCCGAGACGGCAGTGAACTCGGCGCCGATCGCGGGGTTCTGCCACTCGGCGGCGTACGCCGGGTCGTGGAAGCGCGCCGTCGCGTCGAAGACCGCCTGCGCGGCGACCGCCGGATCGTCGACCGCGAACTGCCCGCTGCGCACGCCCTCCTCGACGATCTCCCGCAGCTGGCCGACCAGTTCGCGGATGTGCGCCTCGACGACCGTGCTCTCGCCGATCAGCACGATGTAGGTGGCGAACAGCTCGGGGTCGTCACCGGCCTTGTGGCGCTTGGCCTCGAACAGTGCCGTCAGCCAGTGCTGCAGCTTCGCCGGTGCCGGCTCCGCCGACGTGTTGATGATCTCCGTGAGGGCCACCTCGGTCCGGGTCAGCCAGCGAGCGGTCACCGCCTCGCGCAGCGCCGACTTCGTACGGAAGTGACGGTAGACGCTGCCGTGGCTGACGCCGAGCGCACGGGCCACGTCGACCACCGTCGCCTTGGCGGGGCCGTAGCGGCGCAGCACGTCCTCGGTGGCCTCGAGAATGCGCTCGGGGGTCAGTGGGTCGGCTGACGGCATGGTGTCTGTGCTGCCTTTCGGAGGGCGCCGGTCGGGGAGCTGCCCGGCGGGGCCGCACCCCGACGACCGTACCCGGAGCTCAGCGCTCGCTGTCGAGGTGGGCCATCTGGTTCTCCGGGTAGCGCGCACCGGCGGCCGCACCTGCCGGGACGGCCTCCTCGATCGCGGCGAGGTCGGCGGCGTCCAGCGTGACATCCAGGGCGCCGAGAGCCTCGGTGAGCCGGTCGCGGCGGCGGGCGCCGACGAGCGGCACGATGTCCGTACCCCGGCCGAGCACCCAGGCGATGGCGATCTGGGCCACCGAGACACCCTTCTGCTCGGCGATCTTGCGCAGGGCGTCGACCAGATCGAGGTTGTGCTGGAGGTTTCCGCCCTGGAAGCGGGGGCTCATGGCGCGGAAGTCGCCGGGGGTCAGCTCGCGGTCACGGCTGAAGTGCCCGCTGATCAGGCCGCGCGACAGCACCCCGTATGCCGTGACGCCGATGCCCAGCTCGCGGCAGACCGGCAGGATCGCGTCCTCGACGGACCGGGAGATCAGTGAGTACTCGATCTGCAGGTCGGAGATCGGGGCCACCGACGCCGCCCGGCGGATCGTGTCCGCGCCGACCTCGGACAGGCCGATGTGGCGGACATGGCCGGCCTCGACCAGCTCGGCGATGGCACCGATGGTCTCCTCGACCGGTACATCGGGATCGACACGGGCGATCCGGTAGATGTCGATGTGGTCCGTGCCGAGCCGCTGGAGCGAATACGCGGCGAAGTTCTTCACGGCGGCAGGGCGGCCGTCGTACCCCGTGAAGGCGCCTTCGACCGTGCGCAGCGCGCCGAACTTCACGCTGGTCAGCGCCCGTTCGCGAGCGGCGCCGGGAGCGGTGCGCAGTGCCTCGTTGATCAGCAGTTCGTTGTGACCCATGCCGTAGAAGTCGCCGGTGTCCAGCAGGGTGATGCCCGCGTCGAGCGCGGCGTGGATGGTGGCGATCGACTCGGTGCGGTCGCTCTCGCCGTACAGCGCGGACATGCCCATGCAACCGAGGCCCAGTGCGGAGACCTGCGGGCCGGTGGAGCCGAGCGTGCGAGTGGTGGTCATGAGGGACTCCCGTGGGGAAAGAGGGCGGGCCGTACGCAACTGTGGCACACGGACTGGCAGATTTCAATATCTGTCAGTCCACCGTTGTGATGCTTCACCCGGACGGGCCGAAAAGCGGGTGCTGGGCCCGGTGCGGCCGGGGTACGGTTCCCATATGTCTTCGTTCTTCCAGATCTACGAGTGAGAGCGCGGCGGGCCCGGAATCTCTCCGCCCGCCGCCCATCGGATCGATCCCAGGTCGCTCACGACC
Organism: Streptomyces sp. NPDC051664; assembly: GCF_044453545.1. Taxonomy (NCBI): domain Bacteria; kingdom Bacillati; phylum Actinomycetota; class Actinomycetes; order Kitasatosporales; family Streptomycetaceae; genus Streptomyces; species Streptomyces sp. NPDC051664. The sequence goes on from NZ_JBITCU010000003.1 coordinate 175,904, forward strand.
TCACGACTCACCACGAATGGGAGAACCCCGTGGCCAAGAGCCGCAACAACCTTCTCGGCGTCGGAGGGCAGCGCAAGAAGCTGTCCCGCGCCGAGCAGCAGGGCGCGGGCACCGCGCGCAACGCCGACCGCAAGACGGCGGCCGACCAGAAGCAGGAGCTGCTGCGCAAGATGCGTGAGCGCGCGCAGTCCGCCGAGTCCGCACAGTCGGACGACTGCCCGGAGCAGAACCGGCAGGCCCAGAGCTGACGCCTTCTCATCACCCGTACGACCGTGGGCCCGGATCACATCGAGTGATCCGGGCCCACGGTCGTAGCTGAACCGTGCCGCGTCCGTCCGCGCGCTCACACCACCGCGCGCGGCAGCCGCAGGCTCAGCAGCGTCGTCAGCGCCACCGCCGCCAGCTGCACCAGCAGCGCCACGATCAGCGCGTCCCGCATGCCCGATCCGGGGACCAGGGCGAGGAACAGCGTCCCGAGCGTGGCCACGCCCAGGGCCAGCGCGGCCTGCTGTGTCGTCGTCATCACTCCGCCGCCCACCCCGGCCCGCTCGGCCGGCACGTCGGAGAGCACGATGCGGAACAGGACCGGCAGTTGCAGCCCCTGGCCGAGGCCGGCGATCGCGACGCCCGGCAGCAGGGCCGGGAGCCCCAGGTCGGGCCAGCCGAGCCACACGGTGACCGCGAGCACCATGACGCCCGCGCCCTGGATCAGCCCGCCCGCCGTCACGACCCGGCTGCCGAACCGCCGTACCAGTCGCGGACCGGCCAGCGAGGCCGCGAAGAAGGCCACTGCCATCGGCGCCAACGCCAGCCCGGCCGCCGCCGGACCCATCTTCAGGCCCTGCTGCAGCGCCACCGCGATGACGAACATGAAGCCGCCGAAGCCGAGCGAGAACGGCAGCACCAGCGCCAGACCGCGCCGCAGCGAGTCCAGACGCAGCAGGCTCGGCGGGATCAGCGGGATCTGTCCGTGCCGGTCGGCCCGCTGTTCGACCCGGTAGAAGGCGGCCGCGGCGATCGGGAACAGCGCGAGGGAGATCCAGGTCCACACCGGCCAGCCCGCGGCCCGTCCCTCAGTCAGCGGCGCCAGCAGCGTCACCAGCGAAACGGCGAGCAGCAGCGTCCCCGGTACGTCGATGGGCGCGGGCCGGTCCGAGCGGGTCTCCGGCACCGCACGCGCGGCCAGGACCAGTCCCACCGCTGCCACCGGCACGTTCACCAGGAAGACCGACCGCCAGCCCGCACTCTCGCCGAACACCGACGACAGCGGAGCGGCGGCGACCAGTACGCCGCCGAGGATCTGGCCGGCGACCATCGACAGCCCGGCCGTCGCCCCGTAGAGGCTCATCGCACGCGCCCGCCGGTGTCCCGAGGTGGCGGCCTGGATGGTGGCGAGCACCTGAGGCAGCATCAGCGCCGCCGAGGCGCCCTGCGCCACCCGTGCCCCGACGAGCGTCCAGGCATCCGGGGCGAGTCCGCATGCCAGTGAGGTGAGCGCGAAGGCCGCCATGCCGGTGAGGAAGAGCCGGCGCCGCCCGGCCATGTCGCCGAGCCGGCCGCCGAGGACGAGCAGGACGGCGTACGCGAGTCCGTAGCCCGCCACGACCAGTTCGAGCAGTGCGGGGCCCGCGGCCAGATCCTTGTCGATCGTCGGCAGGGCGACATTGACGATGAAGAAGTCGATGAGCGGCAGGGCCGCACCGATCAGCACGGTGAACAGTCCGAGCGTGCCGAGTACCGGGATGGGATGGTCGTGCCGCACCACACGGGTGGTGAGGGCGGATGTCTGCGTCCGTACGGTGGATTCACTCACGGTATCGACGATCGCCCGAATTTCAGCCTGGTACCAGAGTGTCTTTATCCTGGTACAAGCGGCACCTGGCACAGGGCCGGGTCATTCGGCACGCTGGGAGCATGACGACGATGGTGACCGAAGTGCAGCAGATGGCCCACGGTCCCGGGCCGGCCGGTTCGGCCGAGCCGCCGGAGACCGAGGTCCGGCGGCATGAACTCGCGGGCTTCCTGCGCAGTCGGCGCGAGCGCATCACCCCCGAGCAGGTGGGTCTGCCTCGCGGCGGCCGCAGGCGCACCCCCGGGCTGCGCCGCGAGGAGGTCGCCCAGCTCTCCGCCGTCGGCGTCACCTGGTACACCTGGCTCGAACAGGCACGGGACATCCAGGTCTCGCCGCAGGTCCTGGACGCCCTCGCCCGCGCCCTGCTGCTCGACCGGAGCGAGCGCACCCATCTCTTCTCCCTGGCGGGCGCCGTCGACCCCGCTCCCGGTACGGAGTGCCCGAGCGTCACCCCGGCGCTGCGCGAGATGCTGTGGCAGCTGGACCCGATCCCGGCCTGTGTGCAGAACAGCCGTTACGACATCCTCGCCTACAACAGGACCTACGGGCGACTGCTCTGCGACCTGGACGCCGTCGCCCCCGAGAACCGCAACTGCATGCTGCTGTCGTACACCGACGAGAACTGGCGCGCGTCCGTCGTCGACCTCCCCGAGGCGAACCGGGTGATGGCCGCCAAGTTCCGCGCCTCGATGGCCGAGCATCTCGCCGAGCCCGCCTGGAAGGCCCTGCTCAAGCGGCTGGAGACGGCCTCACCGGAATTCCGGGAGATCTGGGCGCGCCACGAGGTCGTCGGGCCCGGCGGCCGGACCAAGCTCTTCCGCAACGCCCGGGTCGGCCTGGTGCGCCTGGACCACACCGACCTCTGGCTCGGCCCGTCGAAGGGTCCGCGCATGGTGACGTACGCCCCCGCCGACGCGGAGTCCCGGGAGCGGCTCGAGCGCCTTCACGCCTTGGCGCTCGCCGAAGCCTGACCTCCGTATCCGGCCCCGGACCCGGTCCCCGCCCCGGCTGGGGCCTCCAGCCGTGCGGCGGTGCGCCGTGCCGTCTCGCGGGCCCACCGCCCACTGGTCAGCGCTCCCACCAGCAGAACGGCCAGACCACAGCCGGTGATGATCCACCAGGCGGGCTTGCTGGCGTCCACGAAGGCGGTGGCATAGCCGGCGCCGCGCGGGGAACCGCTACCCGCCACACCCGCCGCCAGCACCGCGCCGATCACGGCGACGCCCAGCGTCCCGCCGATCTGCCGGCTGGTCGAGGCGACCGCCGCCGCCACGCCCGCCTGGGAGCGCGGCATCCCGGAGACGGCGGTGTTGGTGATCGGCGCGTTCACCATGCCGAAGCCGAGACCGAACAGCACATAGCCAGTGAACAGCAGCACGTTCTGCGTCTCCGCGTCGAAAGCCGCGAACATCAGCCCGCACGCCGTCATGGCCGCGCCCGCCACGAGCAGCGAGAGCCGCGGCCCCCGGCTGCCGACGAGCCGCCCCGACAGCGGGGCGCAGACAAAGGTGAGAGCGGCCATCGGCAGCATGTACAGACCGGCGTGCAGGGCGCTCAGACCGCGCACGTTCTGCAGATACAGCGTGTTCAGGAAGAGGAAACCACTCAGGGCGGCAAAGGCGCAGACCGCGATGGCGGTGGCGCCGCTGAACGGGGCGCTTCGGAAGAACCGCAGGTCGATGAGAGGCTCGGCGCGCCTGGGCTCGTACAGCAGGAGCCCGATCAGGGCGCACGCGGCGAGCGTCGCGAAGGCCAGGATCCGCGGCGAGGCCCAGCCGGCCGAGGGCGCCTCGATGATCGCGTACGTCAGTGCACCGAGCAGCGTGATCACCAGCAGCTGTCCCACGGGGTCGGGGCGGCGCGGCTTCGGGGCGCGGGACTCGGGGACGTACCGCCAGGTGAGCAGCAGCGCGGCGAGACCGACCGGCAGATTGATCCAGAAGATCGACCGCCAGCCGACCGTGTCCACCAGCAGGCCGCCGACCACCGGTCCCGCCGCCATGGAGATGCCGACGACACCGCCCCACACACCGATGGCCCGGGCGCGCTCGCGCGGGTCGGTGAAGGTGTTGGTGATGATCGACATCGCGACGGGGTTGAGCATCGAGCCGCCGACCGCCTGCACCATCCGGAAGGCGACCAGCGACTCCAGGTTCGGTGCGACGGAGCAGAGCACCGAGCCGAGGGTGAAGAGGACGAGCCCGATCTTGAAGACCTTCGCCCGTCCGATCCGGTCGGCGGTGGAGCCCGCCAGCATCAGCAGTGAGGCGAGGACCAGCGTGTAGGCATCGATCGTCCACTGCATGCCGGCGACGGTCGCGTGCAGCTCCCGCTGCATGGAGGGCAGAGCGACATTGAGGACGGTGTTGTCGAGACTGACGATCAGCAGACTCATGCAGCAGATCGCCAGAACCAACTGTCGTCGGCGGTGGGTGAGCTCAGGCATACATAGATAGTACGGTTAACTAACGACTACTGTCGCCGGGAGATCCCGACCGGTGCCCCCGGTACATCCGTCCGGCGTCATCGCCGGTACGGACTGTGGCGCCCGTCGCCCGTACCGCGGTGCCTGCCGAAGCTGCTTCCGCCGTACGCGACAATGGAGCAATGACCACGCTCGCCCCCTCGCTCCCGCTGCTCCGGATCGGCCCGCACGCCGTGCAGCCGCCGGTGGTGCTCGCACCCATGGCCGGCATCACCAACGCGCCGTTCCGCACCCTGTGCCGGGAGTTCTCCGGCGGCAAGGGGCTGTTCGTCAGCGAGATGATCACGACGCGGGCGCTGGTCGAGCGCAACGAGAAGACCATGCACCTCATCCACTTCGACGCGAGCGAGACCCCGCGCTCGATCCAGCTGTACGGAGTGGACCCGGTCACGGTCGGCAAGGCCGTCCGCATGATCGTCGACGAGAACCTCGCCGACCACATCGACCTGAACTTCGGCTGCCCGGTCCCCAAGGTGACCCGCAAGGGCGGTGGCTCGGCGCTCCCGTTCAAGCGGCCCCTGCTGCGCGCGATCCTGAACCAGGCGGTCTCCAATGCGGGCGACCTGCCGGTCACCATCAAGATGCGCAAGGGCATCAACGACGACCACCTCACCTACCTCGACGCGGGCCGGATAGCGGTGGAGGAGGGCGTCACGGCCGTCGCGCTGCACGGCAGGACCGCCGCACAGCACTACGGCGGCACCGCCGACTGGGAGGCGATCGCCCGTCTCAAGGAGCACGTTCCGGAGATCCCCGTCCTCGGCAACGGCGACATCTGGTGCGCGGACGACGCCCGCCGCATGATGCGGGAGACCGGCTGCGACGGCGTGGTCGTGGGCCGCGGCTGCCTGGGGCGCCCGTGGCTCTTCGGTGACCTGGTGAGCGCCTTCGAGGGCACGCAGACGCGGCAGGCGCCGACGCTGCGGGAGGTCGCCACCGTCATGCTGCGGCACGCGACGCTGCTGGGGGAGTGGATCGGCGACGAGACCCGTGGCGTGATCGACTTCCGTAAGCACGTGGCCTGGTACCTCAAGGGCTTCGCGGTCGGCTCCGAGATGCGCAAGAAGCTCGCGGTCACCTCGTCGTTGGACGAGCTGGGCGCGCAGCTGCACGAGCTCGACCTGGACCAGGCGTGGCCGGACGGGGCCGACGGGCCGCGCGGACGCACCTCCGGCAACAACCGTGTGGTGCTGCCGGACGGCTGGCTGAAGGACCCCTACGACTGCTCGGGCGTGAGCGCGGAGGCGGAGCTCGATACGTCGGGCGGCTGAGGCGACGGCTCCGGTTCGGACGGGGCCCTGCGGAGGGTGTCACTCCACCCCGGCGGGGCCCTTTCGCATCTCCGGTTATCAGGCACCGGGTGCCCTCGCCTTGCCGCTGCTCATCTGAGCGCATATCGGGGGCGGCTTGGAGGCGAACCGGGCGGTGCGGGGTGTCGTGTCAGGTGATCGAGGTGCTCTGTTCCCATTCCGATCGCCCTGTGTGGTCGCCATGTGCCCATGTGTAGCCATCAGGGCGTCCGGATGATGACATCTGAGCGCCCGGTGCGGCGTGATTCTCGCCACCCCTGAGGTCTCTATTGCTCAGATGAGCGAGATTTCGGGGACTGCATTTCTCAAATGGTGGCACTCGGTGCCACCTGACTTTACTTTGATCGATCGACGTATCCACTACATAGCGTGCCGAACTTACGCCTTTTTGAATGCTCTGAGTGATTATGAGTTCAAGAGTCGAATGGCTGTGTCCGAGAGCCGGAGCGGTACGCACCTTTCGATCTGCTGGCGGACGAGTGGTTAAGGCCGCATGACGCGCAAGTGGACGTACCCAGGCACCTTCGATCTGGGTATGTTCCTGGCCGTCAGGGCAGCCACCCGCGTCCTCGAGGAGTCGAGACCCGTGTCGGAAAACAAAGATCCCCACGTATCCACCCCGGAGCTTCAGGGTCAGAAGTTCGTTTATGACTTCACCGAGGGCAACAAGGATCTGAAGGACCTGCTCGGCGGGAAGGGCGCCAACCTCGCCGAGATGACCAACCTAGGGCTGCCCGTCCCTCCGGGCTTCACCATCACCACCGAGGCGTGCAAGGTCTACCTCGACAGCGGTGAGGAGCCGAGGGCGCTGCGCGACGAGGTCAGTGCGCACCTCGACGCCCTTGAGACGCAGATGGGCAAGAAGCTCGGCCAGGCCGACGACCCGCTGCTGGTCTCCGTCCGCTCCGGTGCGAAGTTCTCGATGCCCGGCATGATGGACACGGTTCTCAACATCGGCCTCTCCGACGCGTCGGTCGTCGGCCTCGTCGCCCAGGCCGGCGACGAGCGGTTCGCGTGGGACTCGTACCGCCGCCTCATCCAGATGTTCGGCAAGACCGTCCTCGGTGTCGACGGCGACCTCTTCGAGGAGGCGCTGGAGGCGGCGAAGGAGGCCAAGGGCGTCACCGTCGACGTGGATCTCGACGCGGCCGACCTGAAGAAGCTGGTCAAGCAGTTCAAGAAGATCGTCACGCGGGATGCCGGACGCGACTTCCCGCAGGACCCGCGCGAGCAGATGGACCTGGCCATAAAGGCCGTCTTCGACTCGTGGAACACCGACCGGGCCAAGCTCTACCGCCGCCAGGAGCGCATCCCCGGCGACCTCGGCACGGCCGTCAACGTCTGTTCCATGGTCTTCGGCAACCTCGGCCCGGACTCCGGTACGGGGGTCGCGTTCACCCGCGACCCGGCCAGCGGCCACGCCGGCGTGTACGGCGACTACCTGCAGAACGCGCAGGGCGAGGACGTCGTCGCCGGTATCCGCAACACCGTCCCGCTCGCCGAGCTCGAGTCGATCGACAAGAAGTCGTACGACCAGCTGATGCAGATCATGAAGACGCTCGAGACGCACTACAAGGACCTGTGCGACATCGAGTTCACCATCGAGCGCGGCCAGCTGTGGATGCTCCAGACCCGGGTCGGCAAGCGCACCGCCGGTGCCGCCTTCCGGATCGCCACGCAGCTGGTCGACCAGGGGCTCATCGACGAGGCCGAGGCGCTGCAGCGGGTGACCGGGGCGCAGCTGGCGCAGCTGATGTTCCCGCGCTTCGACGAGGACGCCAAGACGCAGCTGCTCGGCCGTGGCATCGCCGCGTCGCCGGGAGCCGCGGTCGGTAAGGCGGTCTTCGACTCGTACACCGCCGTCAAGTGGTCCCGCTCCGGCGAGAAGGTCATCCTGATCCGCCGGGAGACCAACCCCGACGACCTCGATGGCATGATCGCCGCCGAGGGCATCCTGACCTCCCGGGGTGGCAAGACCTCGCACGCCGCCGTCGTCGCCCGCGGCATGGGCAAGACATGTGTCTGCGGCGCCGAGGAGATCGAGGTCGACACCAAGCGGCGTCGGCTGACCGTCGGCGGGACCGTCGTCGAGGAGGGCGACATCGTCTCCGTGGACGGCTCCACCGGCAAGGTGTACCTCGGTGAGGTCCCCGTCGTCCCGTCCCCGGTCGTCGAGTACTTCGAGGGCCGGATGCACGCGGGCGCCGACGACGCCGACGAACTGGTCGCCGCCGTGCACCGGATCATGGCGTACGCCGACCGGGTCCGCAGGCTGCGGGTGCGGGCCAACGCCGACAACGCCGAGGACGCGCTGCGAGCCCGCCGCTTCGGCGCCCAGGGCATCGGCCTGTGCCGCACCGAGCACATGTTCCTCGGCGAGCGCCGCGAGATGGTCGAGAAGCTGATCCTCGCGGACACGGACGAGGAGCGTGAGACCGCGCTGGCCGAGCTGCTGCCGCTGCAGAAGGCCGACTTCATCGAGCTGTTCGAGTCGATGGACGGACTGCCCGTCACCGTACGGCTGCTCGACCCGCCGCTGCACGAGTTCCTGCCGGACATCACCGAACTGTCGGTACGCGTCGCGCTCGCCGAGTCCCGCAAGGACGCCAACGAGAACGACCTGCGTCTTCTGCAGGCCGTGCACAAGCTGCACGAGCAGAACCCGATGCTCGGTCTGCGTGGCGTACGGCTCGGTCTGGTCATCCCCGGCCTGTTCGCGATGCAGGTCCGGGCGATCGCGGAGGCGGCCGCGCACCGCAAGAACGCCAAGGGCGACCCGCGCGCCGAGATCATGATTCCGCTGGTCGGCACGGTCCAGGAGCTGGAGATCGTCCGCGACGAGGCCGACGAGGTCATCGCCGAGGTCGAGGCGGCCACCGGCACCGCGCTGAAGCTGACCATCGGCACGATGATCGAGCTGCCGCGCGCCGCGCTGACCGCCGGTCAGATCGCCGAGGCCGCACAGTTCTTCTCCTTCGGTACGAACGACCTGACCCAGACCGTGTGGGGCTTCTCCCGGGACGACGTGGAGGCCTCGTTCTTCACCGCGTACCTGGAGAAGGGCATCTTCGGGGTGTCGCCGTTCGAGACGATCGACAAGGACGGCGTGGGCTCCCTGGTCCGCAGCGCGGTCGCAGCCGGCCGGGCCACCCGCCCGGACCTCAAGCTCGGCGTCTGCGGCGAGCACGGCGGCGACCCGGAGTCGGTGCACTTCTTCCACGAGGTGGGCCTCGACTACGTCTCCTGCTCGCCGTTCCGGATCCCGGTCGCGCGTCTGGAGGCGGGCAGGGCTGCCGCGGCGTCGAGGGGCAGCGACAGCCGCTGACCTGAACCCACCCCGGATTCCAGGTCTGTCGCCGGCTCACCCGGACCCTCACCGACTCGACGACAGCCCCGGACAACCCGGAAGCGGCGGCACCCTGTGCGGGGGTGCCGCCGCTTCGCGCATCATCTGCGAAGACTGTCAAGCTACGTCGCTGACCAGGCTAAACGGCGTTTGCTGCTGTTGGCTGCCGTTGAACCCGCGTGACGCCGTTGTGCCCTCCATGGCATGGCTGGGTCCGTCACGTGCCAGCACCAGTTTTTCTGACAGCTCCCCGGATCGGCAGCGGGGTGGGGGGATTTGACGGAAGGTCTCGCGCGCCGGACAGCAGATTCTGGAGGTTCGTGCGAATCCCCTTGCGTAATGGTCAAGAATCGTTGACCATTGCTCGCATGCCTACCGACGATCTTCCCGAGACGTTTCACGTCACCACTGACGAGCAGCTGCGCGCCGTCTCCAATCTCACGCGCCACCGGATCATGGCCGTGCTCCGCTTCGAGCCGGCGACGATTACGCAGATCGCCGAGCGGGTGGGCCTTGCGAAGGGGAGTTCCAGCTATCACGTGCGGCTGCTGGAGCGGGCCGGCCTGGTGAAGGTGGTACGGACACGGAAGGTGCGGGGGGTCACCGAGCGGTACTACGCGATGGCCGCGCGGGCGATCGCGCTGCCGGATCCGGGCGAAGGAGAGCCGGATGTGCTGATGCGCCATGCGGTGGCGGACCTGGAGGCGTCGCCGGCGGACGGCGAGCGGCACGTGCGGATGGCGCATCTGCGGCTCACCGAGGAGCAGTTCGCGGGGCTGGGGGCGCGGCTGCAGGCACTGGCGGACGAGTACCGGGAGCTGTCCGATCCGTCGCTGCCGGACGCGTCACTCGTCTTCGCACTGTTCCACCCGGCACCGCGCGAGCAGGCCGAGGGGGGCGCCAAGTGAACTCAGGTGTTCGGAAGTTGCCGACCGGGTTCGGACGGCTGTGGACTGCGCAGACGGTGTCCTCGCTCGGTGACGGGGTGTCGCATGCCGCGCTGCCGCTGATCGCGTTGACGTTGACGCGGGACCCGATGGCGCTCGCCGTCGTCACGGCCGCCGGGACGCTGCCGTGGCTGCTCTTCGGGGTGCTCGGCGGTGCGCTGGTGGATCGCTGGGACCGTCGGCGCACGATGTGGGTCGCGGACGCGGCGCGTGCGGTGCTGCTCGCGATACCGGCGGCAGCGGCCGCGCTCGACGTGCTGAGCATTCCGCTGCTCGCGGCCGTCGCCTTCCTGCTCGGCCTCGGCGGGCTGTTCTTCGATACGGCCGCCACGGCCTACCTGCCGGATCTGCTCCGCCGCGACCCCGCGCTCCTGGAGCGCGCCAACTCCCGCCTGCGCGGCGCCCAGACCGCCATGTCCGGTTTCGCGGGGCCGCCTGCGGGCAGTGCGCTGCTCGCGCTCGGGCGGGCGGTTCCGCTGCTCGCCGACGCGGTGTCGTTCCTGTTCTCCGCGCTGCTCGTCCGTACGCTGCCCGCCATGCCCCGGCCCGTGCCGGAGGTCCGCGAGTCGCTGCTTCGGCAGGCGCGGGCCGGGGCCTCGTACGTCTTCCGGGACCGGGTGCTGCTCGGGCTGGCGCTCCGCCCGGCGGTCGGGAACGTCGCCTTCCTCGCTGTGGAGACCGTCCTCGCCCTCTTCGCGCACGACCGCCTGGGCATCGACACCTACGGCTTCGGCCTGCTCCTCACAGCGGAGGCCACCGGCGGCCTGCTCGGTGCAGGCATCGCCTCCTATCTTGGCCGACGGCTCGGCACCGGCACCGCACTGACCTGCACAGCCGCCGTCGAAGGGCTGGCCATCCTGGGCCTGGCCGCTGCCCCGAACCCGTACGTCGCCGGGCTGGCGCTCGCCGTCTGCGGGGCCGGCATGGGCGCCACGATGGTGCTCGCACCCTCCCTCCGACAGGCGATCGTCCCCGCCCACCTGATGGGCCGGGTCGCCTCCACCTCCCGCATGCTGGCCATGTGCGCCGCCCCCGTCGGGGCGTTCCTCGGTGGCTGGCTGGCCACCACGTACGACATCCGCACCCCGCTCTACGCCGCCGCCGGCCTCCTCCTGGCGATGACGGCCGTCACGGCATCCATGACCAGCAACCGCCGGGTCGAAGCGGCGCTGCGTGCCGCTGCCCCGGCCGGCGGCCCGGATCACCCGGCATCCCAGGATCCCGCCCAGGAGAGTGCACCCGACTTGTTGTGACGCCTGCCGCGAAGGCGTCACAACAAGTCGGGTGCCAGGCCCCCCGCGGGGCGCGACGAGTGGCCGGGGCGGTCGGGTGTGCTGGCCCGCCGGCCGACGCCGATCCGTGCGAGGTGGTGCCGGGTTCCGCAGGGCGGATGGTGTGCGGAAACGGTCGGTCATGAGTGGCCGTGGGCGAATGGGCCACCCGGTCTCGCACAAAGAAAAACGGGCGCAAGCGCTTTCGGTGTTCGCCATTCGCCCATCAGCCCATTGCATCGTTCAATACGCAAAGATATAGGCGGTGAACGGACCGGGGTGCGGCCCATGGATCCCCACCCATGGGCCGCACCCGGCTTACCCCCGTCGGACACGGAGCCGCACCGTCCGCCGACCGCCGCCGAACGAGCAAAACCCCCCACGGCCTTCACTCGCTCTTCCGGTCGGCTCAGGTTTCGTGCCCGACGTCGTACAGCTTTTCCGGTGACGGTGGGGTCCGGCGAGACGTTTCACCTCTGGCCGAAACCCCGTGGTGACGTCCTGTGACGGTGCGCATACCCTTGAGCGGGGGAAATTGCGGATGCAACAGATGGGGGTTCGGTGCTGCGTATCCATGTGTCCGGGATGGACCTTTCCAAGGTGCGGATGGCCACACGGCCGGACGCATTGTGGGAAACCATTCTGAGTTTTCACCGGCTGAGGGACCGGCGCGCTTCCACGGTGTTCGGGAAATGGCGTACGGAAACCCGGCCCCGGTTGAACGGTGAGACACGCCTGCTGGCAGCCCTCGTGCCACCCCGCGGCTATTTCCCCGACTTTCTGACGCCCTCCCGGGAAGGCAGTGAGCCGCACGGCTTCGATGCCGGAATGGAGGCGCTGCGCGACACCCCGCCCGAGCGGCTCCACGCCGAACTGGGCTTGCTGCGCGCCGACCGCCGCGAGCCCGGACGGCCGTTGTCGCTGGGCGGGCGGCACGGCGGTGGGCACAACTCCGGGCGCGGGGCGCGGTCCGGTGGTGTACGGCCCGCGGGCGGACGGCCGGGGGACGGACGGCCGGTGCCGCCCGTTCGGCTGGACGCGCTCTCCGAAGGGCGGACCGAACCTCTCGGGCGGCTCATCACCGTCCTGCGCGGCTACCACCGCGCCGCCGTCGAGCCGTACTGGCCGCACATCCAGGCCAGTATCGAGGCCGACCGGGCCGTCCGTGGCCGCGCCCTCCTCGACGGCGGCGCCGACGAACTTCTCGCCTCCCTCCCGTCCATGATCCGCTGGCGGGCCCCGGTGCTGGAGGCGGACTATCCCGTCGACCGCGAACTGCACCTGGACGGGCGGGGGTTACTGCTCCAGCCGTCGTTCTTCTGCCGCTCCACCCCGGTCGTCTACCGCAACTCGAAGCTCACACCCGTCCTCGTGTACCCGGTCACCCACTCCGCCGCCCCGGTCTTCGCCGAGCCGGGCCCGGGCCCCTGGCTGGGCAGGCTCCTGGGCAACACCCGGTCGACGGTCCTCCAGGTCATCGGCACGGGCTGCACGACCAGCGAGCTCGCCCGGCGGGCCGGGGTGTCCCTCGCCTCAGCCAGTCAGCATGCGTGCGTGCTGCGCGAGGCGGGGCTCGTACGCACCCTGCGGCACGGCAGCTCGGTCCTGCACACGCTCACCCCGCTGGGCGGTTCGCTCCTCAGGGGAGGCGCACCGCTCGCGCTCTCATGACAGGTGGAGGCGGGCGGCTCGGCGGGTGGGGACACTCCGCTCAATGAGTGGGGCGGGCCGCTCCGGATGATTTCCTCGCCCGTCGCGATGAGTTCCGCGCCGACCTGCCGTCTACCCTCCGACCGCGCTCACACGCAGCGCCGCCGAGGAGAAGAGACGGACATGACCCAGATGATCTTCGTGAACCTGCCGGTCAAGGACCTCGAGACGACTAAGGGCTTCTTCGGCAAGCTCGGCTTCTCGTTCAACCCGCAGTTCTCCGACGAGACCACCGCGTGCCTGGTCATCAGCGACACGATCTTCGCCATGCTGATCACCGAGCCGCGCTTCAAGGAGTTCACCAAGAAGGAGATCGCCGACGCCTCGAGAACCACCGAGGCGATCATCGCGCTCAGTGCCGAGAGCCGTGAGGAGGTCGACGAGCTGGCCGATACGGCGCTCGCCTCCGGGGGCTCGCCCGCCAACGAGCCCATGGACCACGGGTTCATGTACGGCCGGTCGTTCCAGGACCCTGACCACCACATCTGGGAGGTCGTGTGGATGGACCCGGCCGCAGTTCAGAGTCAGGGCTGAGCCGACCAGGGCTGGGCCGACCAGGGGCGAGCCGCAGCGCTCGCCGCCCCGGGCCCGGTCAGGACTTGAGGCCCGGCCAGGTCACCCCGGTGAGCTGCTCGGATGCGACCCAAAGCCGTTCGCCCGCCACGTCGTTCAGCGTCCAGCGCGCCCGCCAGGACGGGGCGGGCGCACCCCGCCAGCCCAGCAGCTTCGGGCCGGTGAACGAGTCGGAGCGCACGCCGGGCGCGGTGGCCGCGTACAGCGTCGGCAGCGCACCGGACGACGCGGGTTGGGCAACGATCCGGTTGCCCAGTTCGAAGACCCGTTCCGCCGCTTTGCGGTTTTCCATCCGTACGCCCGCGGTCTGCAGATTGGTCGCCGCGTAGCCGGGGTGTGCGGCGGCGGCCACGATGTCGGAGCCGGACGCCGCGAGCCGGCGCGCCAGCTCATGGACGAAGAGCAGGTTCGCGGTCTTCGAGCGGCCGTACGCGATCCAACGGCGGTAGTTTCGCTCGCTGTTGAGATCGCCGATGTCGATGTTGGACGCGGCGTGCATCGCGCTGGACACGCTCACCACCCGGGCCCCGGGGGTGTCGAGCAGCTTGGGCAGGAGCAGGCCGGCCAGGGCGAAGTGCCCGAGGTGGTTGACGCCGAACTGGGTCTCGAAGCCGTCGGCCGTCCTCCCGTACGGCAGGGCCATCACACCCGCGTTGTTGATCAGTAGATCCAGCCGGTCGGACGGGTACGCCGCCGCGAACTCCCGTACGGAGGACAGATCGGCCAGATCCAGGGGTGCGAACTCCACCCGTGCGCCCGGCACCGCAGCCCGGATGCGCGACTCAGCCTCCCTGCCGCGGCTCTTGTCACGGCACGCCAGCAGCACCCGCGCGCCGCGGCGCGCCAGTTCCCGTGCGGTGACGAGTCCGATGCCGCTGTTGGCTCCGGTGACCACGGCCGTACGGCCGCTCTGGTCGGGGATGTCGCTCGCGTTCCAGCCCTGGGTCATGGATCAAGCGTACGGCCGGGATCTGTTGGCCGGAATCGGCTGGGGTGCGTTCCTGTCCCGGTCTTCGTGGAGCCCGTCAGGCGGCGCGCACCGCGAAGACCGGGACGCGTACCTCGTCGTCGTCCAGGCAGGTGCCCGTCGCCAGGTCGAAGCGCTGCTTCAGCAGCGGCGAGGCGACGAACGGACGTCCCTCGACGGACCCGACCAGGCCGCGCGAGAGAACGTACGCCCCCGTGAACGGATCGCGGTTGTCGATCGCGTACGCGCGCCCTGCCCGGTCGACGAAGAGCGCGACCTGCCGGCCGTCCGGGAGGAGTGCGGCGATGCCGCGTCCGGGAGTCAGCCGCGACAGCTCACAGACCGTGAACCAGTCCGTTCCGCAGGCGAGTTGCAGCACCGGGGTCTGCTGTGCCGTCTCCATCGTCTGTGCGGTCATCGGGAAGAGGTCCCTTCGAGAGTGCGGACAGCGAGCACCGGGCCGGCGAGGATCTCCAGGTCGGGCTTGACCTGGTCGCGTTCCGGGACGAACTTCACCGACGGGTCGGGTGCATCGGGTGCGTTGACGAAGGTGACGAACCGCCGTAGCCGCTCCGGGTCGTTGATGGTCTCGGCCCACTCGTCGCGGTAGCCGGCGACATGGTCGGCCATCATCCGCTCCAGCTCCTGGCAGAGCCCCAGCGAGTCGTGGACGACGACGTCCCGTACGTGGCCGAGGCCGCCATCGATGCGGTCCAGCCAGGTCGAGGTGCGCTCCAGACGGTCCGCGGTGCGGATGTAGAACATCAGGAACCGGTCGATGAGGCGCACCAGTTCGGCGTCGGAGAGGTCCTGGGCGAGCAGGTCGGCGTGGCGCGGTTCGGCGCCGCCGTTGCCGCCCACGTACAGGTTCCAACCGCCCGCGGTGGCGATGATCCCGAAGTCCTTGCCCCGGGCCTCCGCGCATTCCCGGGCGCAGCCGGACACCGCCGACTTCAGCTTGTGCGGCGAGCGCAGCCCGCGGTAGCGCAGCTCCAGGTCGATCGCCATCCGTACCGAGTCCTGCACGCCGTACCGGCACCAGGTCCGGCCCACACAGGACTTGACGGTGCGCAGCGACTTTCCGTACGCGTGCCCGGACTCGAATCCGGCGTCCACCAGACGCGTCCAGATCAGCGGCAGCTGGTCGACACGGGCGCCGAACATGTCGATCCGCTGGCCCCCGGTGATCTTCGTGTAGAGGCCGAAGTCGCGGGCGACCTCGCCGATCACGATCAGTTTCTCCGGGGTGATCTCGCCTCCCGGGATGCGTGGCACGATCGAGTACGAGCCGTTGCGCTGGAGGTTGGCCAGGAAGTGGTCGTTCGTGTCCTGCAGGGCCGCCTGCTCGCCGTCCAGCACATAGCCGCTCGCGCCGAGCGTCGGAGCCAGCGACGCGATGATCGAGCCGACCGTCGGCTTGCAGATCTCGCAGCCGTCCCCGCCGCGCGCGGCCTCACGGCCGTGCGAGTCGAGCAGTTCCCCGTACGAGGCGATACCGAGGGTGCGGACGATCTCGTACAACTCGCTGCGGGTGTGCGAGAAACAGCCGCACAGGCCCTTGTCCTGGCTCTGCGGCAGCAGCTGCCCGATCACCTTCACGCAACTGCCGCAGCCGGTACCGGCTCTGGTGCACTTCTTCACCTCGGGCAGTGTGGTGTGCTCACAGATCGAGCCCTTGGTGACGTTGTGGCAGGAGCAGATCACCGCGTCGTCCGGCAGCGCGGACGGGCCGAGCGTGACGGGGCCGCCCGCACCGGCCGGCAGCACCAGCTGCTCCGGGGCGACAGGCAGGACCGTACCGGTCATCGGCCGCAGCGTGCCGTACTGCTCGGCGTCCCCGACCAGCACCCCGCCGAGCAGGGTGCCGTCCCGGCCGATCACCAGCTTCTTGTAGACGCCGGTGCGGGAGTCCGCGTACACCACGTCGAGGCAGCCCTCGGCCGTGCCGTGCGCGTCGCCGAACGATGCCACGTCCACCCCGAGCAGCTTCAGCTTCGTCGACAGATCGGCGCCGGTGAACGCTGCCGTCCTGCCCGCGATCACCTCGGCGGCCGTCTGCGCCATCTCGTAACCGGGTGCGACGAGCCCGTACACCCGGCCGTCCGCGGCCAGTGCGCACTCGCCGATCGCGAAGACCACCGGGTCGGAGGTGCGGCACTCCTCGTCGACGATGATGCCGCCGCGCGGTCCGACCGCCAGACCGCAGTCGTGGGCCAGCTGGTCCCGTGGGCGTACCCCCGCCGAGAAGACCACCAGGTCGGTGGCGAGCGACGAACCGTCGGAGAGTGTCATGCCGGTCACCGCGCCGTCCTCGCCCGCGGTGACCTCCTGCGTACCGACGCCCGTGTGCACGGTGAGGCCCATGGACTCGATGGTGCGCAGCAGCGCCGCGCCACCACCCTCGTCGACCTGCACCGGCATCAGCCGGGGGGCGAACTCCACGACGTGCGTGTCGAGCCCGAGCCCCTTCAGAGCGCCCGCCGCCTCCAGCCCGAGCAGCCCGCCGCCGACCACCGCACCGGTGGTCGCCGTCCTCGCGTACTCCTCGATGGCGAGGAGGTCCTCGATGGTGCGGTAGACGAAGCAGCCCGCGGCGTCCTTGCCGGGAACCGGCGGCACGAAGGGGTACGAGCCGGTGGCCAGCACCAGCGTGTCGTACACGAAGGTCTCCCCGGAGCGCGCCGTGACCGTACGGGCCTCGCGGTCCACGCTCTCGGCAGGGTCGCCGAGACGCAGCTCGAAGCCGTGCCGGTCGATGAAGTCCGGTTCGGCGAGCGACAGCTCGTCCGGGGTCCGCCCGGTGAAGTACGAGGTGAGCTGGACCCGGTCGTAGGCGGCGCGGGGCTCCTCGCAGAGCACGACGACCCGGGCGGTGCATGCGGTCGCGGTCAGGCCGCGGTCGGCGAGCGCCTCCAGGAACCGCTGGCCGACCATGCCGTGTCCGACGACCACGATCGTGGGCACCGGGGCGGTGTGGTCGGTCGGGGGAGTGGACACCGGCATCTCAGTAGCCTCCGTCGTTGGTGAGCAGATGGAGCAGGGACGTTTCGGCGGGGAGCGGTTCGTCGTCCTCCCAGGTCCGGGCGAGCGTGCCGACCGCGGCGAGATCGCCGAGGAGTACACCGCCCGCCAGCCGGTCGCCGCGCACGACGACCGAGCGGTACGCGCCACGCGTGGCGTCGGCGAGCCGGACGACGTCGTCACCGGGCAGCGGGCGGGACTCCCCGAACGCGGCCAGATCGAAGGGGCCCGCGGGGCCGGCGGCCGGACCGTGCAGAGTGAGGCGGGTCAGGGCGCGGGTGCCCTCGTAGCGGGTGGGCCGCCCGGCCAGCACCTGGGCGAGCACATCGGCCTGCTCGAGCGCCGGGCCCGCCAGGCCGTACACGGTGCCGCGGTGCTCGGCGCAGTCGCCGACCGCATGGATGTACGGATCGGTGGTACGCAGCTCGTCGTCGACGACGATGCCCCGGCGCACGTCCAGGCCGGCCGCCTGCGCGAGCCCGGTCCTGGGACGTACGCCGCAGGCCAGCACCGTGATCTCGGCCGACAGCTCGTAGCCGTCGGCGAGCTCCACCGCCCGCACCGCGCCGTCGGCGCAGCGCAGCCCGCGAACCCGGCACTCGGTGTGCACCTCCACGCCGAGACTCTCCAGGTGGCGCCGGAGCAGCCCGGCCGATTCGGCGTCCAGCTGCCGCTCCATGAGGTGCTCGCCCTGCTGGGCCAGCACCACCTGCGCACCGCATGCGGCGAGCGCCCGGGCGGCGGACACACCGAGCAGTCCGCCGCCGATGACGACGACGCGCACATCCCGGGTGCCGGCGCGCACCGCCTCCCGCAGCGCAGAGCAGTCGTCGAGCGTACGGAACGCATGTACCCCGTCCGGCATCGTGGTGCCGAGGCCGCGCAGCGGCGGCAGCACCGGGTTCGACCCGGTGGCCAGCACCAGCCGCCCGTACCGCACGACGCTTCCGTCGTCGCAGTGCACCAGCCGGTCCGCCCGGTCGATCCGCACCACCCGCACCCCGCGCCGCACCTCGGCCGGGGGCAGGGCGATGACCTCGGCCGCGTACCGCCCCGCCAGCACCTCCGCCAGCAGCACCCGGTTGTACGGGGCGTGCGTCTCCTCGCCGATGACGGTGACGCCGGGCACCCGGGCGGCGAGCCGCGCGCCCGCCATCCCGGCGCCGATCACCACCACACGTGCCGCGTCCGCCGTCTCTGTCGTCATGGTGAGCAGCCTGTGCGGCGGGTGTTACCCGACCGGATCCTCGCTGTTTCCCGGGAGGAACCTTGCGCTCAGCTTCTCCGGAGGCCGTTGGTGAGGGTGCTGCGGCCCGGGAAGCTCAGAGTTGGCTCAACTTTCCGGGGATCCGGACGGGAAAGTTGGACGGGACACGTATCTCGTCCTTACAGTCGCGACCATGCCCGACATCACCCTGACCACCCTTGTCGTCCTCTGCCTCGCCGCTGCCGCCGCGGGCTGGATCGATGCGGTGGTCGGCGGGGGCGGACTGCTCCTGCTGCCCGCGCTGCTGCTGGGCCTGCCGCACGTCCCGGCCGCGCATGTCCTCGGCACCAACAAGGCGGTCGCGATCGTCGGTACGTCGGGCGCCGCCGTGACCTACGCGCGCAAGGCGCCGGTGGAGGTCGGGACGGCCGTCCGGATCGGGCTCATGGCGCTGGCCGGATCGATGACCGGAGCCTTCTTCGCCGCCGGGATCAGCAGTGACGTGCTGCGTCCGGTCATCATGGTGGTGCTGCTGGCGGTCGCGGCGTTCGTGATGCTGCGGCCCCAGTTCGGCAAGGAGGCCGCCGAGGCCACGGACCGCAAGGTCACCCGGGCCCGTACCGTCACCGCGATCGTGCTGGTCGGCGGCGGCATCGGCTTCTACGACGGGCTGTTCGGACCCGGTACCGGCACGTTCCTGGTGCTCGCCCTGACCGCAGTGCTCCACCTCGATCTGGTGACGGCGTCCGCCACCGCCAAGATCGTCAACGTCTGCACCAACGGCGGCGCCCTCGCGATGTTCGCCTACCAGGGCAATGTGATGTGGCAGCTGGCCGGGCTGATGGCGGTGTTCAACCTGGTGGGCGGCCTGCTGGGCGCGCGGACGGCGCTCCGGAAAGGCAGTGAGTTCGTCCGGGGCGTACTGCTGGTCGTGGTGTTCTCACTGGTCGCGCGACTCGCCTTCGACCAGTGGTCGTAAGGGTGCGAGCGGGGGTCACCGCACGCCGGTGAGGTGCGCGTACGCCACCACATTGCCCTGGTAGCCGGTGGTCTGCGAGAAGCCGCCGCCGCAGGTGATCAGCCGCAGCGAGGCGTTCGACGAGGGGCCGTACACCCTCTGGTCGGGGAAGTCCTTGTTCGCGTACACCTCGATGGCGTCGAGCGAGAAGACGGCAGTGTGCCCGTCCCGGCGGTCCACCTCGATGGTGCTGCCCTTCGCCAGGGACCCCAGGTTGTAGAAGACCGATCGCCCCTGCGCGTTGTCGACATGACCGGCGACGAGGGCGGTGCCCTTGGCGCCGGGCGGGGTGCCGTCCTTGTACCAGCTGACGACGTTACGGTTCTCGGCCGGCGGCACGGCGAGACTGCCGTCGGACCTGAGCCCGAGCCGGATCATCGGGGCGTCCACCCTGATGCTGGGGATGCGGAGGCGGACGGGTGTCGAAGGGCGCAGCGGTTCGGCGACCGGTGAGCCGGGCAGCACTTCGGGACCGGCCGCGAAGGCCTGGGCCGAGGTCGGCTGCGGCGGCATCAGCTGGGTTTCGGAGCCGTTCCGGATCAGCCAGATGCCGACCAGCACTGCGACGGCGACCAGCCAGCCCTTGGCCTTCTGGGGCACAGTTGTCCTCCGGGGTGGAGAAGGTGGGAATGGGTCCCGTCCCGGTGGCGCGAAGCCACCGGGACGGAATCCTGGCGGAGACGGGGGCGTGGATACGCCCGCGTCAGCTGCCGGCCTGCGTGCCGCTCGCCCGACGACGCAGGAGCCAGGCTCCGCCGACGGCGGATGCGGCGAGAACGCCGACGCCCGCCGCGATCTGGGTGGTGTCCGGGCGGACGGAGCCGCCTACACCAGTTTTGACGTGCCCGGAAGGACCGCTGGGCGAGTTGTAGCCGCCGCCGTTCCCGTTTCCGGTGTCGCGTCCGC